>CAJOIG010000050.1 GCA_905234575.1 uncultured Oscillospiraceae bacterium | reverse complement strand
TTCGGTGGTTGTGGAATGCCGCGATCTGTGGTACAATCGACGTCAGAATCCGTGATACAGGAAGGACCCGCCATGCAGACGAACATCCTTGAATATCTGGACGCCTCCGCCGACCGCGTGCCCGATAAGATCGCCTTCGCCGACGAGAAAACCGCCCTGACCTTTGCCGAGCTGCGGGAGCTGACCCGCCGGTCGGGAACGTATCTTGCCCGGCGCATCGAGCCGCGCTCCCCGGTGGCGGTGTTCATGGAAAAGACGCCCCTGTGCCTCGCCGCGTTTTTCTCCGCGGTGCGCGCGGGCTGCTTCTATGTGCCCCTCGACACGAAGATGCCCGCCGACCGCATCCGCCTCATCTTCGACACGCTCCATCCCGCCTTCGTCCTGTACGACGAAAAGAATGCCGAGAATGCCCGCGCCGTGGCGGGGGAAGCCCCCAGCGCCCTCTTTGCCGACGCCGCTTCCGCGGAGCCGGACGGCGCGCTCCTGGGCCGCATCGCCCGGGACCATGTGGACACGGACCTGCTGTATGTCCTCTTCACCAGCGGCTCCACCGGCGTGCCCAAGGGCGTGACCATCTCCCACCGCAGCGTCATTGACTGGGCGGACTGGCTGCACGAGACCCTGGATCTCGACGGGACCGCCGTCTTCGGCAATCAGGCGCCCTTCGTGTTCGACAACTCCACCCTCGACATCTATTCCACCCTCAAAAACGGCGCGACCATGTGGATCATCCCGAAGAAGTGCTTCTCCTTCCACAAGACGATGATGCAGTTTTTGGAGGCGCACGCGATCAACACGATCTTCTTCGTCCCGTCGGCCCTCATCGCCATCGCGAATTCCGGCATCCTGGAGCACACCCGGCCCGCCACCCTCAAGCGCGTGTATTTCTGCGGGGAGGTCATGCCGAACCGCCAGCTCAACGTCTGGCGCCGCGCCCTGCCGGAGGCGAGCTTCTGCAATATGTACGGCCCGACCGAGATCACCGACGTCTGCACCTACTACCTCGTGGACCGGGAATTCGGGGACGACGAGCCCCTGCCCATCGGCTTCCCCTGCAAAAACACCCGCATCCTCCTCCTGAACGATGAGAACAAGCCCGTCGGTCCGGGGGAGACGGGGGAGCTCTGCGTCCTCGGCACCTGCCTTTCCGGCGGGTACTACAACAACCCCGAGCAGACCCGGAAGGCCTTCGTCCAGAACCCGCTGAACACCGCCTTCGACGAGCGGATGTACCGCACGGGGGACCTCGCCCGCCGGAACGAGCGGGGCGAGATCCTGTTCCTTGGAAGAAAGGATTTCCAGATCAAGCACCAGGGCTGCTATCGCATCGAGCTCGGGGAGATCGAGACGGCGCTGCTCGCTCAGGCGGGGGTCTCGAACGGCTGCTGCCTCTTCGACGCGGAAAAGGACGAGATCGTCTGCGTCTACACCGGCGCGGAGGACGAGTCCGCGCTGGCCGCGCAGCTCAAGACGAAGCTGCCGAGCTACATGCTGCCGAACCGCTGGGTGCACCTGGACCGCCTGCCCATGACTATCAACGACAAGATCGACCGGGTCACGCTGAAAAAGTCCCACATCGGCTGAAGCCAAACAAACGAACACCGCCGCGTCCACGGAATGACACGGCGGTGTTTTTTTGTGGGACAGGATCAGTTCTTTCCGAAAAGACCGCGGAAGAAGTTCGCGATGGACTCGAAGAACCCGGAGACCTTCTGGCCGAAGGTGACGGCCTTCTGGGTGTATTCCTGGACGGTGTCGGCGTACTGCTTCACGGTGGCGACGCCGGCCTTGAACTGCTCCACCTTCTCGGTCAGCTCGGAGATGGACAGGCCCTCCATGCTGCGGCAGAGGGAGATCAGCTTCTCGATGTACTCGTCGCTGATGGTGTAGCCGTACTGGTTCGCGATGTTGATGATCTGGATCCGCAGCTCGTCGTCGGACATGGTCTGGGTCTCGTCGAGGATGAGCTTGAGCTCGTTCACGATGGCGACGGCGTCGGCCTGGGCGACCTGCTCGGCGAGCTGATCGCTGTTTTCCGGGACGGGGATGCCGGCCTCCTCCAGGGCGTCGGCCAGCTCTGCGGTGATGACGAGCTCGTCCGCGGCGGCGGCCTTGGCCTCCTCGCTGAGCTTCTGGCCGGTGATGTCCTCGTAGGCCTTGTAGATGCCCGTCAGCGCGGCGGTGCCGGAGACGGGGAACGGCGCGCCGACCCGGACCTCGGCGTCATAGATGCCGGCGGTCATGAGGGCGGAGCGGTACATATCCTGGGTGCACCAGGTGATGTTGTTCGTGCTGACGGTCAGGCCGGAATTCTCGCTGAGGAGCTTGATGTAGATGCAGGAGATGCTGCGGGTGCCGATGATGCTCTCGGAGACGATGCCCTGCAAGTAGCTGCGCTCCTCGGCGTTCGTGACCTTGAGCTCGGGTACGGCGCCGCGCATGAGGCCGAACTGGCCGTAGACGGAGAGGATCTGGTCCTCGCTGAGGTCCGCGCCGACGACGACGCGCTCGGCGCCCTCGTTCGCGGCAAGGACCGGAACGCTCAGAACGAGGGCCAGGGTCAGGATCAGTAAAATGGACAGGATGCGTTTCATTGGTTTTCCTCCTTTCGAGGGGGAGCTTACGCCTCGCTCAGACGCAGGGCTCCCTGGGCGACGTCCTCCGCGCGCTGGCGGCTCTCGTCGGCGCTCTTGCCGCGGGCGAGGACGTAGATCTTGATCTTCGGCTCAGTGCCCGAGGGGCGGATGACGACGTTCGTGTCGTTCTTGAGCTCGAAATACAGGACGTTGGAGCCCGCGAGCTCCATGTGCTCCACCACGCCGAGACCGGGCACGGCGACGGTGCCGTCGCGGTAGTCCCGCATGCGGATGACCGGCTGTCCGGCGAGCTCCGCCGGGGGCGCGGCCCGCAGGCCCGCCATCAGCGCCGCCATGCGCTCGGGCCCGTCCACGCCCTCCATGAAGACGTTCAGGGTCTTTTCGGTGAACCAGCCGTATTTCTCGTACAGCGCGTCCACAGCGTCGAGGAGGGTCATGCCCTTCTCATAGTAGTAGGCGGCCATCTCGGCGATCATCATGCTCGCGGTGACGGCGTCCTTGTCGCGGACGTAGTCGCCCATCATGTAGCCGTAGCTCTCCTCGAAGGACATGATGTAGCGGTAGGTCCCCTCCGCGACGTACTGGTTGATCTTCTCCGCCATGAACTTGAAGCCGGTGAAGGTCTCCTCGAAATGTACGCCGTTCTTCTCGCAGATCACCCGGGTCATGGGGGTGGAGACGATGGTGGAGAGGATGGCCGGGCGCTCGGGCAGGCTGCCGCTGCGGCGGCGGGCCTCGATGACGTAGTCCGAGAGCAGGCAGCCCATCTGGTTGCCGGTGATGGTGTGGTACTCCCCGTCCTTGCCGAGGGCCATGACGCCCACGCGGTCGGAGTCGGGGTCGGTGCCGATGATGAGGACGCTGCCGACCTTCTTCGCGAGGTCCACGGCGAGGTAGAAGCCCTCGGGGTTCTCGGGGTTCGGGCTCGCCACGGTGGGGAAGTCGCCGTCGATGACCATCTGCTCCGGCACGGGATGGATGTGCTTGATTCCGAGACGGCGCAGTGCCTCCGGCACGAGCTTGTGGCCCGCGCCGTGGAAGGGCGTGTAGACGATGGGGAAGCGGTCCGCCACGGCCTGCACGGGCTTCGGGTCGATGGACTGGCCCATGACGTTCTCCAGGAATGCCTCGTCCGTTTCCGCGCCGAGGTACTCGATGAGTCCGCGCTCCAGCGCCTCCTGGAAGGGGATGGTGGACACGTCCGCGAAAATGTCGATCTCGTTCATGCGCTTGGCGACGGCCGCGGCGTGCTGGGGCGGGAGTTGGCCGCCGTCGGACCAGTAGACCTTATAGCCGTTGTAGGCGGCGGGGTTGTGGCTCGCCGTGACGTTGATGCCCGCCGTGGCGCCGTAGTGGATGACGGCGAAGCTCAGCTCCGGCGTGGGGCGCAGGGCGTCGAACAGGCGGACGTGGATGCCGTTCGCCGCGCAGACACAGGCGGCCTCCATGGCAAATTCCGGGCTGTTGTTCCGGCAGTCGTAGCAGATGACGACGCCCTTCCGGCGCGCCTCGCCGCCCTCCGCCGCGATGAGCGCGGCAAAGGCCTGGGTGGCCCAGCGGACCACGTGGACGTTCATGCGGTTGAGACCGACGCCCATGGTGCCCCGCAGGCCGGCGGTGCCGAACTCCAGGGGGCCGCGGAAGCGGCTGCGGATCTCCTCGTCGTTGCCCCGAATGGCGTCGAGCTCCTTCCATTCCGCCTCGGAGAGGGCGGGGCTGTCCAGCCAGCGTTCAAATTCCTTCCGGTAGTCCGTCATCGTCGGGCTCTCCTTTCATGAGCTCCTGCGCCTCCGTAAGGCGGGTGCAGGGTACGTAAATGTCGACGCCGCTGCCGCTCATTCCGAGGATCAGCTCCCCGAAGGCACCGTCGCAGGGCAGGCGTCGCAGGCTGGGGATCCCGAAGGATTCCAGCATGGTTTGCAGCATCTCCGCCTCCATGTCCAGCGGTCCGCAGTGGGCCAGGAGCGCAGGCTCGATGGGTTCGCCCCGTTCGTCGCGGGGCCAGGCTTTCAGCGTCTTGCCATAGTCATGACGACCCCAGTTCTGCATAGTGTTTCCTCGATTCGTTCGTACTATTTATGATACTTCGCGCCGGCGAGGATCGTGAAGGCGCGATAGATCTGTTCGAGCAGCATCACCCGGGCGAGGTGGTGGGGGAAGGTCATGTCCGACATGGAAAGCCGGACCTGGGCGGAGCGCTTGACATCCTCCGGCAGGCCCTCCGAGCCGCCGATGAGAAAGCACACCCGGCTGTGCCCCTCCAGAGCGCAGCGGTCCAGAAGCCGGGCGAGGCCCGGGCTGTCGAGCTTGTCCCCCTCGATGCAGAGGGCGACGACGAAGGCTCCCTTCGGGATGCGGGCGGCGATGTCGCCGTTTTCCGGCAGCTCGACGATCTCCGGCTGGCAGTAGCCGCCGAGGCGCTTGACGTACTCCTCGCAGGCGGCAATGTAGTGCTTTTCCTTCAGCCGCCCGAGGCACAGGACCGTTATGCGAAGCATGGTGCGGCCTCCGTTTCCACCCGCAGGAACCCGGCCTCCGGCGCGGCATAGACGACGGTCTCCGTATCGGCGAGCGCGGCCCGGACCGTCCGCAGGGCGAGGCCCGGCAGGTTGTTCTCCCGGGAGAGATGGCCGAGCACGATGCGCTTTGTGCCGCCCCGGGCAAGCTCCGCCGCGAGAGCGGCGCAGTCGTGGTTCGAGAGATGGCCCCGGTCGGACAGGATCCGCCGCTTCAGCGACGGGGGATAGGGCCCGAGGCGGAGCATGTCGGGGTCGTGGTTCGCCTCGATGAGGGCGATGTCCGCCCCGGCGAGGTAGCGGCGCATGACGTCCGTCACGCGGCCGGTGTCCGTAGCGAGGGCGACGACCGTGCCCTCCGCGCTGACTCGCCAGCCCGCGCTTTGAAGGGTGTCGTGGGGCGTGGGGAAGGCCAGGACCTCGAAGGGCCCGAGAAAGCAGCCCGTCTCCAGAGGGAAGGTGCCGAAGCGGTCAAAGTGTTCGGGAAACTCCCGCCGCAGCGCCGCCGCGACGAGCTCCGGCGCGTACACCGGGGCGTCGGTCCTTTTGAGGAACACCCGCAGCCCGGAGATGTGGTCCGTGTGCTCGTGGGTGATGAGTACGGCGGTCAAGGCTGCCGGGTCCATGCCCGCCTCGGCGAGCCCGGCGCAGATCCGCCGGGCGGAGATCCCGGCGTCGATGAGGACGCCCTCCGACCCGTGCCGGACCAGGCAGCAGTTCCCGGTGGAGCCGCTGGCGAAAACGGTGAGGTCCAAGGTCAGCCAGCGATCCAGGAGGGGACCACGGGCGGCTCGGCCGGTTCGTCGACGCAGCGGATGTCCGCGCCGAGGGCGCGCAGCTTGCCGACGATGTCCTGATACCCGCGCTCGATGTACTGGATGTCCTCGACGCGGGTGGTGCCCTCCGCGGCGAGGCCCGCGATGACGACGGCCGCGCCGGCCCGCAGGTCGCAGGCCCGGACGGTGGCGCCGGAGAGACGGTCCACGCCCTGGATGAAGGCGGTGCGCCCGTCCACCTGGGCCTGGGCGCCCATCTTGCGGAGCTCCTCGATGTATTTGTAGCGGTTGTCCCAGACGCCTTCGGTCACGACGCTGAGGCCCGCGGCGCAGCAGAGCACCGCGCCGATCTGGGGCTGCATGTCGGTGGGGAAGCCGGGATAGGGCATGGTCTTGACGTTCGTATGGCGCAGGTCGCCCTCCCGGGAGACGAGGACGAAGTCGTCGCCCTCCTCGATCTCCACGTTCATCTCCCGCAGCTTGGAGGAGATGCAGTCGAGGTGCTTCGGGATGACGTTCGCGATCTTCACGGAGCCGCCCGCGGCCGCCACGGCCGCCATGTAGGTCCCGGCCTCGATCTGGTCCGGGATGAGGGCGTAGGAGCCGCCGTGGAGCGACGCCTTGCCGCGGATCTTGATGACGTCGGTGCCCGCGCCGCGGACGTCCGCGCCCATGGAGTTGAGGAAGTTTGCGAGGTCCACGATGTGGGGCTCGCGGGCGACGTTTTCGATGACGGTGTTGCCCTCGGCGGTGGCGGCGGCGATCATGACCTGCACGGTCGCGCCGACGGAGACCTTGTCGAGATAGATCTTCGCGCCCTTGAGCCGTCCGCTCTTCGCCCGGGCCTGGATGAAGCCGCCCTCCACCCGGACGTCCGCGCCCAGGGCGGTGAGGCCCTTGATGTGCTGGTCGATGGGCCGGACGCCGAAGTTGCAGCCGCCGGGCATGGTGCTGCACGCCGCGCCAAAGCGCCCGAGCATCGCGCCGATGAGGTAGTAGCTCGCGCGGATGCGCCGGGTCAGCGCCCATATGTCCTCGGGCAGGCTGTCGATGTGCACGTTGGTGCAGTCGATCTCCACGGTGCTGGGGTTCAGAGTCCGCACGACGGCGCCCATGTAGGTCAGCACGCGCAGGAGCGTGTCGGTGTCGCTGATCTGGGGAAGGTTCTCCAGGCGGCAGACGCCCCGGACCAGGATGGCGGCGGGGATGATGGCCACGGCGGCGTTCTTCGCGCCGGAGATCTCCACGGTGCCGCGCAGCGGGTTTCCGCCGCGAATGACGTATCTTTCCATACAATACTCCCGATGAATGATGAGCGATGGGAGCACAGGAACCCGCCGTTTCCCGCCTTTCGGACGAAAACGGCGTACCATCCCATGCTTGACGATATTATATCATACGCTGCCGGGAAAATCAATTCCCCGCAGATGCGCTGTCCGCAGCAGGCCGACGACGGTCTTGGCGTCCTGCAGTTCGCCGCTGTCCACCCGTTCGAGAAGCTCGGCCAGCGGCACCCGCGCCACATCCAGGAACTCGTTCGGGTCGGGATGGGCCTCGCCCTGACGCAGGTCCTCGGCAAGATAGAGGTAGAGCCGCTCCGTGGAAAAGCCCGGGGAGGTGTACATCGCGCCGAGCTCCGTCCAGCGCCCGGCCTCGAGGCCGGTCTCCTCGCTCAGCTCCCGCTGCGCGGCGGGGAAGGGCTCCTCGCCGGGCTCGAGCTTTCCGGCGGGCAGCTCCCACAGATGGGTCTGGAACGGATAGCGGAACTGGCGCACCATGGCGACGCGTCCGTCGGCGTCCAGCGCGGCGACGCAGACGCCGCCCGGATGGCGCACGACCTCCCGCATGGTGATCTGGTCGTTGGAGAGCCGGACCATGTCCGTCTCCACGTCCACGATGATGCCGTGGAAGGTATTCACGCGGCGAAGCGCTTTCTCGGTGTAGTCCATGAGGTCCCTCGCAGAATTATGTAAAGTTTGGTGTCCTCGGTCAGTATACCACGTCCGCGCCGGAATTACCACATTTTTATCCTATGCGGCGCGAACGGATTTGTTCTATAATTGGACCGGAAAGATTTTTGGGGGGGCTTCGGCGATGCGTCTGGTACATACGACGGGAACGTCGGTCGTGATCTGGTTTGCCGGGGAGGAGGCGCCGTCCCGCCGGGAGATCCCGGCGCTGGTGCGCTGCGCCCTCCGGGGCGCGGGACTGCCGCCCTGGCCGCGGGTGCGGGCGGAGTGCTTTCTCGCGGGGGACGAGACGCTTCTCTTGGCGCGGCCCGCGCCGCGGCGGAGACTACCGGTGCGGCGGCGTCCCGTCCGTCCGCCCGGGTTCGGGGAAGATCGCCCCTTTCGACAGGAATAGTTTGCTTATTCCGGACGTATGGTGTATAATGAAATTCAGGAAACAACCGCATCCCACGAAACCGAGGTGAGACCGAACCCATGCCGAAGAGCAAAGGCACAAAGCCCATCGCCCAGAACCGAAAGGCGCTCCACGACTACTTCGTTCTGGACCGCTTCGAGGCGGGCATCGAGCTCACCGGCACAGAGGTCAAGTCCATCCGCGCCGGCACGCTGAACCTCAAGGACTGCTACGCCCGCGTGAAGGACGGCGAGCTATGGGTCCGGGGGATGCACGTCAGCCCTTACAAGCAGGGCAGCTACTTCAACGCCGATCCCGACCGGGACCGCCGTCTCCTCATGCACAAGCGGGAGATCACGCGGCTCGGCTCCCGCGTCCAGCAGGAGGGCCTCGCGCTGGTGCCGCTGTCGCTGTATTTCAAGGACGGCTATGTCAAGGTCGAGCTCGGCCTGTGCAAGGGCAAGAAGCTCTATGACAAGCGAAACGACGCCGCGGAAAAGAGCGCGCGCCGCGAGATCGACCGAAAACTCAAGGAGGCAAACGCATGAGCAATCCCATCGTCACCATCAAAATGTTCGACGGCGGCGTCATCAAGGCCGAGCTCTATCCCGAGATCGCGCCGAACAGCGTCAACAACTTCATCTCCCTCGTGGAGAAGGGCTTTTACAACGGCCTCATCTTCCACCGGGTCATCCCCGGCTTTATGATCCAGGGCGGCTGCCCGAACGGCAACGGCATGGGCGGTCCCGGTTATGAGATCCCCGGCGAGTTTGCCGCGAACGGCTTCCAGAACGACCTGCAGCATACCCGCGGCGTCCTCTCCATGGCCCGTACCATGGACCCGAACTCCGCCGGCAGCCAGTTCTTCATCATGCACGAGGACGCGCCCCACCTGGACGGGCAGTACGCCGCCTTCGGCCGCGTGATCGAGGGCATGGACGTGGTGGACCGCATCGCCGCCACCAAGACCGGCTGGGGCGACAAGCCGCTCACGCCGCAGGTTATGCAGAAGGTGACCGTGGACACCAAGGGCGTCGAGTATCCCGCGCCCAAGAAATCCCGATAACAAAAGCGTTGCCCCCGGCTCTCTCCGGGCCGGGGGATCCGTTCTCTACCTCATGGGGCTGCAATGGTTTCGACGGGGGTGTGGGGGCGGGATAAGCGGGCGGATGCCCCGACCATCCATAAAAGCGGGAACCTTTTATAATTAACTGAGAACGATAATCTCGCTCTGGCCGCCGCTTAAGGCAGGCCCGTCCAGCCCGGGAGCGCTGCGGCCCGGGACCTGGGCGTCGATCAGCAGCGTCCGTGCGTGCGCAAAGCTTTGAGCGCACCATGAATCATGAAGCTACCTGACCCGATCCGCGTGACGGCTTGCGCCGGGAAGGGGAATGGCGCGTAAGCGCGGCATAACCGTCTGCGCCCGGAGAAAGTTCCGCTGAAATGCTTTCGGACAGGGGTTCGATTCCCCTCAGCTCCACCAAAGGGGAGCCA
>CAJOIG010000049.1 GCA_905234575.1 uncultured Oscillospiraceae bacterium | reverse complement strand
CCACCACGTCAGAAGAAGCCGACTCCGTTCCGCTTCCGCCATACGGCCCAAGCTGCACCTCCGTCGGCTCCTTCTTCCTTTTCCAAATCGGACCCGCTTCGCTGGGCTCCGATTTGGGAGGGGAGACGGCTCAATGAATGAAGAAACGAGAGTCAAGGTCGTCGGGCCTTGGCTCTCGCTCTCTTATCGGTGAATTACAGCTCCTGGGCGCGGTCGCTGACGATGCGGAAGCCTGCCTCGGTGAGTCGGGCCTTGATGGTGCGGATCTGCTCGAAATCGCGGGTCTCCATGCCGATCTTCAGAAAGCAGCTCGCGATGGCCATGTTGGCGTCGGAGCGCTCGTGGTGGACGGAGACGACGTTGCCGCCGCACTCGGAGATGATCCGGCTGACGCCGAGGAGCTGGCCGGGCTTGTCCTCCAGGGCGATCTGCAGGACGGAGTTCCTCCCGCCCATGACGAGGCCGCGGGTGATGACCCGGGAGAGGATGTTCACGTCGATGTTGCCGCCGGAGACGACGCAGACGACCTTCTTGCCCTCGATGGGGAGCCTGCCGAACATCGCCGCGGCGACGGACACCGCGCCCGCGCCCTCCGCGATGAGCTTCTGCTGCTCGATGAGGGCCAGAATGGCGGCGGCGATCTCGTCCTCCGAGACGGTGACGACCTCGTCCACGTACTGCTTCGTCATGGCGTAGGTGAGGCTGCCGGGGGTCTTCACCGCGATGCCGTCCGCGAAGGTGGCGACGGTGTCGAGGGTGACGATCTCGTCCATCTCCCGGCTGCGGGCCATGCTGGGCGCGTTTTTCGCCTGCACGCCGTATACCTTGACCCGGGGGTTCAGGCTCTTGACGGCGCAGGCCACGCCCGCGATGAGGCCGCCTCCGCCCACGGGCACGATCACGGCGTCCACCTCCGGGAGCTGATCGAGGATCTCGAGGCCGATGGTGCCTTGGCCCGCGATGACGAGCTCGTCGTTGAAGGGGTGGATGAAGGTCGCGCCCGTCTCCTTCTGGAGGGCCAGCGCGGTCTCGTAGGCGTCGTCGTAGGTCCCGGGGACAAGGCGGACCTCCGCGCCGAGGCGCTTCGTGGCCTCTACCTTGCTGATGGGCGCACCGTCCGGCATGCAGACGATGCTGTGAAGGCCCATCATGGTGGCGGACATGGCGACACCCTGGGCGTGGTTGCCCGCGGAGCAGGCCAGGATGCCCGCCGTGCGCTGCTCCTCCGTCAGAGAGGCGATCTTGTTGTAGGCGCCGCGGAGCTTGAAGGAGCCCGTGACCTGCAGGTTCTCGGTCTTGAGATAGATCTGTGTGTCATGGCTCAGATTGGGGGCGTATAAAAGGTCGGTCCGCCGGGCGACGGGCTTGAGGGTGAACGCCGCCTGGTAGATCTTGTCAAGGGTCAGCATCGGGAGAGAGGTCCTCGCTTTCCAGAGTGTGGCAGGTCAGGTCGTAGATGAACTGCTGGGCCGTCCGGCCGGAGCGGCTGCCGCGGCGCACCTGCCAGGCCGCGGCCAGGGCGCGGAGCTGTGCCTCCGAATAGGCGGAGAGGGACGGGTCCCGGGCGGCCAGCTCGCGCACGATGGTGTGGTATTCCTCGAAGGAAGGGTTCGGATAGTAGATCTGCAGGCCGAAGCGCCCGGCGAGGGAGAGTTTTTCCTCCATGGTGTCGGAGCGGTGGATGTCCCCGCTGTGCTCCATGTCGCTGCGGTCGTTCCAGGTCTCGCGGATGAGGTGGCGGCGGTTCGACGTGGCGTAGATGAGCACGTTTTCCGGGGCCGCCTCCGCGCCGCCCTCCATGACGGCCTTGAGGTGCTTGTATTCCACCTCATTCTCCTCGAAGGAGAGGTCGTCGAGGAAGAGGATGAAGCGGTAGTTCCGGTTCTTCACCCGGCTGAGGATGTCCGGGATGAGGGCGAACTGCCGCTTGTAGAGCTCGATGAGGCGCAGGCCCTCGGAGGCGTAGGCCCCGGCGATGGCCTGGATGCTCGTGGATTTGCCCGTGCCGGCGTCGCCGTAGAGCAGCACGTTGTTCGCGTGCTTCCCGGCGAGGAAGGCGCGGGTGTTTTCAAGCAGCAGGGTCTTCTGCGTCTCGTAGCCCACGAGATCGTCGAGGCGCACGGTCCGGCGGTTCTCCACGGGATGGAGTTCGCCCGCGTCGTCCGCGCGGAAGATGTCGCCGAGGCCAAGCGTTCCGACGCCGCGGCGTTCGTAGTGCGCGGTGAGGACGGCGAGCATGGCCTCCGCGTCCTCCGCGGCGGCGAGGTCCCGCGCCAGGACGCAGACCTGTTTTGCCGCGGGGGTCTCCGTTTGCGGACTCTCATGCCGGAAATCCGCGAGGGCGGGATCGTCCACCCGGACGCGGAAGAGCTCGCGGTAGACGCCCATGTCCCGCAGGGCGACGTTCCAAAGACTGTCATGCGCGGGAGTCCGGCGCTCGCAGGCGAGGGAAAAGACGTTCGGCTGCGCGAGCAGGTCGTAGGCGAGCTGGCAGTGCCAGAGGTTGCCCTGCCAGCCCCGGCGCACGGCCTCGGTGATGAGCTCCGTGCTGTCCGGGGTGCGGGGGCGGAAGAGGGTCAGCTCGTCCAGAAAACGGTCGATCCACTCCATGTCACTGCAGGATGGCGCCCTTGTCGGCGGAGGTGACGAGCTTGGCGTACCGGGCGAGATACCCGGTCTTGATGCGCGGCTCGGGGCAGACCCAGGCGGTTCGGCGCGCGGCGAGGACCTCGTCGGCGACCTTCAGCGTGACGGCGTGGTTCGGGATGTCGATGGCGATGACGTCGCCCTCCTCCACGAGCGCGATGGGACCGCCGGCGGCCGCCTCGGGGCTGATGTGGCCGATGGCCGCGCCGCGGGTGGCGCCGGAGAAGCGTCCGTCCGTGATGAGGGCGACGGTGGAGCCGAGGCCCATGCCCACGATGGCGGAGGTGGGGTTCAGCATCTCGCGCATGCCGGGGCCGCCCTTGGGGCCCTCGTAGCGGATGACCACCACGTCGCCGGGCCGGATGCCGCCGGCATAGATGGTGGCGATGGCGTCCTCCTCCGAGTCGAAGACCCGGGCGGGACCCTCGTGGACCATCATCTCGGGGGCGACGGCGCTCTGCTTCACGACGCAGCCGTCCGGCGCGAGGTTGCCGTAGAGCACGTTGATGCCGCCGGTGGCGGAGTAAGGCGCGTCAATGGGGCGGATGAGGTTCGTGTCCCGGTTCACGACGCCCTCCAGGTTCTCCGCGACGGTCTTGCCGGTGCAGGTGAGGAGGGAGGTGTCGAGAAGCCCGGCCTTGTCGAGCTCCTTCATGACGGCCCAGACGCCGCCGGCCTGGTCCAGGTCCTCCATGAACGTGTCCCCCGCGGGCGCGAGGTGGCAGAGGTTCGGAGTGGCGTCGGAGATGTCGTTCACCATGTGCAGGTCGATGTCCACCCCGGCCTCGTGGGCGATGGCGGGCAGGTGCAGCATGGTGTTCGTGGAGCAGCCGAGGGCCATGTCCACCGTCTCCGCGTTGTGGAAGGCGGCGGGAGTGAGGATGTCCCGGGGCCGGATGTCCTTTTCGATGAGCTCCATGATCTTCATGCCGGTGTGCTTGGCAAGGCGCAGGCGCGCGGAGTAGACGGCGGGAATGGTGCCGTTGCCCCGCAGGGCCATGCCGATGGCCTCGGTGAGGCAGTTCATGGAGTTTGCGGTGTACATGCCGGAGCAGCTGCCGCAGGTGGGGCAGGCGTTCTCGGTGTACTCGCTGACGCCCGCCTCATCCAGGGTCCCGGCGTGGTAGGCGCCGACGGCCTCGAACATGTGGCTCAGGCAGGTACGGCGGCCATCGGGCAAATGCCCCGCCAGCATGGGACCGCCGGAGCAGAAGATGGCCGGGATGTTCAGCCGGGCCGCGGCCATGAGCAGACCGGGGACGTTCTTGTCGCAGTTCGGGATCATGACGAGGCCGTCGAACTGGTGGGCGATAGCCATGGCCTCCGTGGAATCCGCGATGAGGTCCCGGGTCACGAGGGAGTACTTCATGCCGACGTGGCCCATGGCGATGCCGTCGCACACGGCAATGGCGGGGAACATCACGGGCGTGCCGCCTGCGGCGCGGACGCCGGCCTTGACGGCGTCGGTGATCTTGTCGAGGTTCATGTGCCCGGGTACGATCTCGTTGTACGAGCTCACAATGCCCACCAGGGGACGGCTGAGCTCCTCGTCCGTGTAGCCCAGGGCGTATAAAAGGCTGCGGTTCGGGGTGCGCTCGACCCCGATCTTGACTTGATCAGAAAGCATAGTCGATCTCCTATCTGAGATTATTTGGCCCGGACACGCCAGGGTCCGATCGATGCCGTGGAGGAGAAGGGTGTGCCGCGCAACGTCGTCGAAGATTGTTGCCGGCATACCCTTCGACGACAGCGGCTCGTCACCGAGACAGTTCTCCGGGCCAAATCCGATGATCAGTTGGAGGCACTGTCGAGGCCCTTGTCGCCGCTCTGGGAATCCTTCCAGAGCATGTTCTCGCGCAGCTCCCTGCCGATGATCTCCATGGGGTGCTTCGCGAGCTGGGCGCGCTTGGAGTTGAAGAAGGTGCGGCCGTTCTTGTTCTCGGCGATCCAGCGTCCGGCAAAGGTGCCGTCCTGGATGTCGGAGAGGACCGCGCGCATGTTGGCCTTCACCACGTCGTGGGGGCCGAACTCCGCGGTGTCGGAGATGGAGTAGTTCATGGCCGCGACGCCGCCCTTGTTGATGAGGTCGATGATGAGCTTCATCTCGTGGATGCACTCGAAGTAGGCGTTCTCGGGGGCGTAGCCCGCCTCGCAGAGGACCTCGAAGCCGCACTGCATCAGGTCGACGACGCCGCCGCAGAGGACGGTCTGCTCGCCGAAAAGGTCGGTCTCGGTCTCGTCGTGCATGGTGGTCTCCATGATGCCGGCGCGGGCGCCGCCGATGCCGGCGATGTAGGCGAGGGCAATCTCCAGGGCGCGGCCGGAGGCGTTCTGCTCCACGGCGACAAGGCAGGGCACGCCCTTGCCCGCGACGTACTGGGAGCGGACGGTGTGGCCGGGGCCCTTGGGGGCGGCCATGAAGACGTCCACGTCCGCGGGGGGCACGATCTGCTGGTAGCGGATATTGAAGCCGTGGGCGAAGGCGACGGCCTTCCCGGCGGAGAGGTTCGGCGCGACGGATTCCTTGTAGATGTCCGCGGCGCGCTCGTCGTTCACGAGCATCATGATGATGTCGGCGGCCTTGGTGGCGTCCGCGACGGACATCACGGTGAAGCCGTCGGCCTCTGCCTTGTTCCAGCTGTTGCCCTTGCGGAGGCCGACGATGACGTCGCAGCCGGAATCCCGGAGGTTCTGGGCGTGGGCGTGGCCCTGGGAGCCGTAGCCGACGATGGCGATCTTCTTGCCGTTCAGCACATTGATGTCGCAGTCCTGCTCGTAGTACATTTTAGCCATTGTTAGTATTCTCCTTTATATGATTGTTTTTAGTGGTATATTAGCGGACGTTCTTGCCGTAATTGAACTCGCTCCGGACCTTCGTATCGTCGTGAAGCGTGGTTTTTCCGCGCTCCAGGGCGACGATGCCGGTCCGGTCGATCTCCAGGATGCCGTGCTTTTCCATGAGGCTCTGGATGGCCTGGGCCTTGTCCTCCTCCCCGATGACGGCGAGGATGAGGCTGTCGGGCGCGACGTCCAGGATGGACGCGCGGAAGATGTTGCAGATCTGGATGATCTCGTTGCGGGCCTCGGGGGTCTCGGCCTTGACCTTGATGAGGGAGAGCTCCCGCCGGAGGGTGTTGGCCGGGGCGAGGACCTTCACCGAGTGCACGGGGAAGAGCTTGCGGAGCTGGTTGCAGAGGAGGTTGATCTGCGCGTCCGTCTCCGCCAAAACCTCCACGGTGATGCGGGTGACGCCCTCCTTCTCGATGGGTCCGGCGGAGAAGGCCTCGATGTTGAAGCCCTTCCGGGCGAACAGGTGGGCGATCTGGCTCAGCACGCCGGAGACGTTGTCCACGAGGATCGCGAGGGTATAGCGTTTCTTTTCCATGTCCCGTCCCTCCTTAGCTGAGCAGCAGGAACTGCGTGATGTGGCTGCCGCCGCTGACCATGGGCTTCACCATCTCGTCCGTGTCGATGACGCAGTCGATGACATAGCCGTGCCCGCAGGAGAGCGCCTCCTTCAAGGCGTCCTCGAAGTCCCCGGCGGTGCTGACCCGGCGGCCGGAGAGCCCGTAGGCCTCCGCGAGCTTCACATAGTCCGGCTCCTTGGCGATGTCCGTCTCGCAGTAGCGGTGGTCGTAGATGAGCGTCTGCCACTGGCGGACCATGCCGAGGGTGCGGTTGTCGAAGAGGATCGTGATGATGGGCAGGTCGTAGTAGGCGACGGTGGCAAGCTCGTGGCAGTTCATGCGGAAGCAGCCGTCGCCGGTGATCTGCAGGACGGTCTTGTCCGGATGGCTGACCTTCGCCCCGATGGCGGCGCCCAGGCCGAAGCCCATGGTGCCGAAGCCGCCGGAGGTGAGGAGCTGCCCGGGGTAGTCGTAGTGGAAGTGCTGGATGGCCCACATCTGGTGCTGGCCCACGTCCGTGGCGACGATGGTGTCCTGGGGGCAGAGCCGGGCGACGATGTCGGAGATCTGCTTCGGGTTCAGGGTGTCGCTGGCGAAGGTGTACTCCGTCTCCGTCGGGAAGGAGAAGACGAACTCCTTCCAGGGACTGTGGTCCTTCTGGGCCACCCGCTCGTTCAGAAGCTCGAGCACGCGCTTCGCGTCGCCGATGATGTGGTGGGCGGTCTGCACGTTTTTGTTGATCTCGGAGCGGTCGATGTCGATGTGGACGATCTTTGCCTGGGCGGCGAAGCTCTCGGGGTCCAGGGCCACCCGGTCCGAGAAGCGGCAGCCGAAGGCGATGAGCAGGTCGCAGTTGTCCACCGCCATGTTGCTGGCCTGGGACCCGTGCATGCCGATCATGCCGGTGGTGAGGGGGTTCCGGCCGCGGAAGCCGCCGCCGCCCATGACGGTGATGGCGACGGGGGCGTCGATGCGGTTGGCAAATTCCTCGAACTCCACATGGGCCCGGCTGCGGACCACGCCGCCGCCGCAGATGAGGAGCGGCTTTTCCGCGGCGTCGATCATCTCCACGAGCTTGTCGATGTCCCCGAGGTCGGGCTCGGGCGCGCGCAGGTCGTGGCTGGCCCGGGCGATGAGACTGCCGAGGCGTCCCGCGGTGTGGTGGAGCTTCCGGTCCAGGGGCTCGTACTCCGCCTCCTCCGCCGTGGCGTTTTTGAGGATGTCGATGAGCACGGGACCCGGACGGCCGGAGCGGGCGATGGCGAAGGCCTCGCGGAAGATGTCCGCGAGCTCGTCCGCGTGGTGCACGAGGTAGGTGGTCTTCGTGATGGGCATGGCGACGCCGGTGATGTCGCACTCCTGGAAGGAGTCCTTGCCGATGAAGGGCTGGCCCACGTTGCAGGTGATGAACACCACGGGGCTCGAGTCCATGTACGCGGTGGCGATGCCGGTGACGAGGTTCGTCGCGCCCGGGCCGGAGGTGGCGAAGCACACGCCGACCTTCCCCGTGGAGCGGGCGTAGCCGTCCGCGGCGTGGGAGGCGCCCTGCTCGTGGGCGGTGCGGATGTGCCGGATGCGGTCCCGGTAGTCGTACAGCGCGTCGTAGACGTTCAGGATGGTGCCGCCGGGGTAGCCGAAGACGGTGTCCACGCCCTGCTCAAGAAGACACTGGATGACGATGTTTGCGCCGGTCATTTTCATAGGCGTTGTTCCTTTGCGAAAGAAATCAGATGCGGTCGAGGATGGCCTGGGTCATCTCGGTGCAGGTCAGGACGCGGTGCTCGGGCCCGGCGATGTCGTTCGTGCGGCAGCCCTCGTTCAGGGCGCGCTCCACCGCGGCTTCGATGCAGTCGGCCTCCGCGGCGAGGTCGAAGGAGTAGCGCAGCATCATGGCCCCGGAGAGGATGGTGGCGATGGGGTTGCACCTGCCGGTCCCGGCGTACTTCGGCGCGGAGCCATGGATCGGCTCGTACATGCCGCGGGTGCCGTCGCCCAGGGAGGCCGAGGGCAGCATGCCGATGGAGCCCGTGATCTGGCTCGCCTCGTCGGAGAGGATGTCGCCGAACATGTTTGTGGTCACGAGCACGTCGAACTGGGAGGGGTTGCGGACGAGCTGCTGGGCGGTATTGTCCACGAGCATGTCCTCCACGGTGACGCCCTCGTACTCCTCCGCGACGCGGTGGACGACCTCCCGCCAGAGGCGGCTCGTCTCGAGGACGTTCGCCTTGTCCACGCTGATGACCTTGCCGGAACGCTTCTGGGCGGCGCTCATGGCGACGCGGGCGATGCGCTCGATCTCCATGACGGAGTAGGCCTCGGTGTCATAGGCCTCGGGGCCGTACTTCCCCTCGCGGCGGCCGCGGTCGCCGAAGTAGATGCCGCCGGTGAGCTCCCGGACGATGAGCAGGTCAAAGCCGTTTTTCACCATGTCCGCCCGCAGGGGGGACTTGTCCGCGAGGGCGGGATAGATCTTCGCCGGGCGCAGGTTTGTGTAGAGGCCCATGGCCGCGCGAATGCCGAGAAGGCCCTTCTCCGGGCGGATGTTCGCGGGCAGGGTGTCCCACTTGGGGCCGCCCACCGCGCCGAGCAGGACGCTGTCCGAGGCAAGGCAGCCGTCCACGGTCTCCTGCGGCAGGGGCACGCCGGTGGCGTCGATTGCGTCGCCGCCGATCTTGTACTCCGTGAAGCGGAAGCTGTGTCCGAATTTTGTGCCGATCTTTTCGAGCACGGCCACGGCGCTGTCCACGATCTCGGGACCGATGCCGTCGCCCTTGAGGAGCGCGATGTTGAATTCCATAGCTCAGCCGTCCTTTCTGTCTTTGAGATACTGCAAAAGCCCGCCGTGGGCGATGATGTTCTGGATGAAGGGCGGGAACGCCAGCGCCTGGAAGCTCTCGCCGGTGGTCTCGTCCGTGATGACGCCGGTCTGGAAGTCCACGGTCACGGTGTCGCCGCTTTGGATGGCAGCGGCGGCCTCGGGGCACTCGAGGATGGGGAAGCCGATGTTGATGGCGTTGCGGTAGAAGATGCGGGCGAAGCTCGCCGCGATGACGCACGCGATGCCGCTGGCCTGGATGGCGATGGGCGCGTGCTCCCGGGAGGAGCCGCAGCCGAAGTTCCAGCCGCCAATCATGATGTCACCCGGATGCGGCGCAGCCGCAAACGCGGGATCGATGTCCTCCATGCAGTGCTTCGCGAGCTCCGCGGGGGAGGGAGCGTTGAGGTAGCGGGCGGGGATGATGACGTCGGTATCGACGTTGTCGCCGTATTTGAAAACTTTCCCTGTTGCCATGTCGTGTTCCTCCTTACAGCTCGGCGGGGTCGGTCAGGACGCCCGTCACCGCGCTCGCGGCGGCGACGGCGGGGGAGGCCAGGATGACCTCGCTCTCGGTGTGGCCCATGCGGCCGACGAAGTTCCGGTTCGTGGTGGCGACGGCGCGCTCGCCCTCCGCCATGCAGCCCATGTGCCCGCCGAGGCAGGGCCCGCAGGTGGGCGTGGAGAAGACGCAGCCGGCCTCGAGGAAGATCTCCGTGAGGCCCTCCCGCAGGCACTGCAGGCTGACGGCCTGGGTCGCGGGGATGACGATGCAGCGCACGCCGGGGGCGACCTTGCGGCCTTTGAGGATGGCGGCGGCGGTCCGCAGGTCGGAGATGCGTCCGTTGGTGCAGGAGCCGATGACGACCTGGTCGAGGGGCATCCCCTTGGCCTCGTCGATGGTGCGGGTGTTCGACGGCAGATGGGGCAGGCTCACCGTGGGACGCAGCGCACCGAGGTCGATGACGACCTCGGACTCATACTCCGCGTCGGGATCGGCCTCATACGCCGTCCAGGGTCGGGAGACGCGGCCCTCGACGTAGGCCCGGGTCTTCTCGTCCACGGGGAAGATGCCGTTCTTGCCGCCGGCCTCAATGGCCATGTTCGCGATGGTGAAGCGGTCGTCCATGGAGAGGGAACTCACGCCGGGCCCGGTGAATTCGAGGGACTTGTACAGCGCGCCGTCTACGCCGATGCGCCCGATAAGGTGCAGGATCACGTCCTTGCCGGAGACGAAGGGCGGGAGCTTTCCGGTGAGGGTGACCTTGATGGCGGGCGGGACCTTGAACCAGTTCTCGCCGGAGGCCATGCCCGCGGCCATATCCGTGGAGCCGACGCCGGTGGAGAAGGCGCCGAGCGCGCCGTAGGTGCAGGTGTGGCTGTCCGCGCCGATGACGAGCTCGCCGGGGGCCACGAGGCCGAGCTCCGGCAGGAGCGCGTGCTCGATGCCCGCCTCGCCCACGTCGTAGCAGTGGGTGACGCCGTGCTTCCGGGCGAACTCCCGGGCGGTCTTGCAGAGCTGGGCGGATTTGATGTCCTTGCAGGGAGTGTAGTGGTCGAGGACGATGGCGATCTTCTCCTTGTCGAACACCGTCTCGAACCCGGCCTTCTCGAACACGCCGACGGCGACGGGGGTGGTCACGTCGTTGCCGAGGACGAGGTCGAGCTTCGCCTCGATGAGGTCCCCGGCTTTCACGCTGGGCAGGCCCGCGTGGGCGGCGAGGATCTTCTGGGTCATGGTCATGCCCATGGCTTAACCCTCCTTTGCGGCTTTTTCCGTGGCGGCGCAGAGCTTGTTGACCGCCTTGATGTAGGCGACGATACTCGCCTCGATGACGTCGGTGGAGAGCCCCTTGCCGGTGTAGGTCTTGCCCTCGCTCATGAGCTTGATGGTGACGTCGCCCAGGGTGTCCTTGCCCTCGGAGACGGAGTGGATGTTGTAGATGTCGAAGGTGTGCTCGGCGGGCTGCACGATCTTGTCGATGGCGCGGAAGGCCGCGTCGATGGGGCCGTCGCCGAGGCAGACGTCCTCGAATTTCTCGCCGTCCTTCTCGAGGCTGACGGTGCAGGTGGCGGTGGTGAAGTTCGAGGTGTGGACGGAGAACCAGTCGAGCTTGTAGCCGGTCTCCTCGCTGACCTCCTCGGCGGTGATGCGGTGCTCCGCGATGGCCTCGAGGTCCGCGTCCGTGATGTTCTTTTTCTTGTCGCAGAGGAGCTTGAACTCCTCGAAGCAGGCGAGAAGCTCCTCCTTCGTGAGGGTGTAGCCGAGCTGGTTCAGCCGGTCCTCCACGGCGTGCTTGCCGGAGTGTTTGCCGAGGACGATGTTGTTCGTCTGGATGCCGAGGGACTCGGGGGTGAGGATCTCGTAGGTCCGCTTGTCCGCGAGGACGCCGTGCTGGTGGATGCCGGCCTCGTGGGCGAAGGCGTTTTTGCCGACGATGGGCTTGTTGAGCGGCGCGCTCTGGCCGATGATGTTGTACACCGTGCGGCTCGCGCGGGAGATCTGCGTCGTGTCGATGCGGGTGGTGTAGGGGTAGATCATGGGCCGGGTGTGCATGGCCATGACCACCTCCTCGAGGGCGGTGTTTCCGGCGCGCTCGCCGAGGCCGTTCACGGTGCATTCGATCTGCCGGGCGCCGCCGAGGATGCCGGCGAGGGAGTTTGCCGTGGCGAGGCCGAGGTCGTTGTGGCAGTGGACGGAGAAGACGGCCCTGTCGCTGTCCGGGACGTTTTTGCGGAGATACTCGATGAGCTCCCGCATCTCCGCGGGCGTGGTGTAGCCCACGGTGTCCGGGATGTTCACGGTGGTGGCGCCCGCGCGGATGGCGGCGTCCACGACCCTCACGAGGAAGTCCCAGTCGGAGCGGGTGGCGTCCTCGGCGGAGAACTCGATGTTCGAGCAGTACTTCTTCGCGTGGGCGGTCATGGCGGCGGCGGCCTCCAGGACCTCCTCCGGGGTCATCTTGAGCTTGTACTCCATGTGGAGCGGGCTCGTGGCGATGAAGAGGTGGATGCGGGGATCGGCCGCGTTTTTGACCGCGTCCCAGGCGGTGTCGATGTCCTTGACGTTCGCCCGGGCGAGGGAGGCGACGGAGCAGTCCTTCACCGCGCCGGCGATGGTCTGGACGGACTCAAAGTCCCCGGGAGAGGAGATGGCGAAGCCCGCCTCGATGACGTCCACCTTCATCTTCTCGAGGCAGCGGGCGACCTCGATCTTTTCCTTGAGGTTCATGGAGCAGCCGGGGGACTGCTCGCCGTCGCGCAGGGTGGTGTCGAAGATCACGATCTGGTCCATATACGATTGCTTCCTTTCCGTTTGTGCTCATGCGATGCTGTGATACAAAAAATCCGTATGGCCCGAAAAGTCAGACCATACGGAGGATCGGCGTTTTCCGCTCCGGCCCTTGACCCGGCCGGCGATCAGCATCCCGCGTGCAGAGCATGACTTTTCGCGCTATCATCCGCGACCCGCAGTCGCAGGATAATAACGCTGAGTAGAAGAAGAATGCTCTGAAGCGTGATGGTCATGATCGTTACCTCGCGTTTATGCGATGAAAAAACTTTACCATATTATATAGTTGATGTCAACGTGCTTTTTGCCATGATTCGGACCATCTCCGAAGTTTTTTCTGTGCAAATCATTAAAACGGTGCTATAATGGCGATCGATCGGCAAAGGAGACAAACGATATGTGGAAATACTTCGGTGTATTCGTCAATACCGTCACGGTGCTGCTCGGCGGGAGCCTGGGGCTTTTGCTGCGCTCCCGGAAGGGCCGCGCCCCCTCGGGGGAGGACGGCCTGCCGCCCCGGGAGGAGCTTCCGGGCGTGATGATGGTCTGCCTCGGCTTCTGCACGATCTTCGCCGCCATGGGCGGCCTGACGGGCGTCGAGGGCGGCGCCCAGGCGCTGATCGTGGTGTTCAGCCTCGCCGCGGGGGTGCTCATCGGCTGGGCCCTGCGGCTGGACGACCGGCTGAACCGCCTGGGGGACCGGGTCCTCGCGCGTTTCGGCGGCGGCGGCGAGGGAAAGCGCAATCCGGCGGAGGGCGTCGTTACGGCGATCCTGCTGTTCTGCATCGGGTCCATGACCTTCCTCGGCTCCTTCGAGAGCGCCCGCAATCCCGCGGGAGGTCTTGAGCTGACCTGCCATACGACCCTGCTCATCAAGTCCATGCTGGACTTCGTCTCCGCCACCTGCCTGACCGTGACCTTCGGCGGGTCCGTGCTGGCGTCGGCCGTCTTCGTGCTGGTGTTCCAGGGGCTCCTCGTGGCGCTGGCGGCGCAGCTCCAGCCCTTTCTCGACCGCATCGGCGTGCTGCCCACCCTCAGCGGCGTGGGCTCCCTCATCCTGCTCGCCATCGCCGTCAACCTCCTCGGCCTGCGGAAGATCAAGACCGCGGATTATCTCCCAGCGCTGGTCCTGCCCATCCTGCTGTGCTGGCTGCTGGCCTGAGCGCGGGATTTGCGGTTGCGCTTCTCAGAAAAATATGGTATAACAGGTAGCGGATATTTCTTCAATCAATTAAATTACATAGTATGTTTTGGAGGACCATCATGTCCAAGTCCGACCGTAAACGCATCAAAAAAGAGGTCCCGATGTACCTTCTGGCGCCGCAGTTCATGCCCCAGCGCAACGACGCCATGAACATGACGACCATCGACATCCCCATCGAGCCCCTGCGTAAGTACATGAACGACAAGCGCAAGGAGGGCGTCCGCATCAGCCACATGGCCCTCATCATGACGGCCTACGCCCACCTCACGGGGGAGTATCCCTCCATCAACCGCTTCGTGCAGAACAAGCGCATCTACCAGCACACCGATTTCGCCATCTCCCTTGTGGTGCTCCGTCCCGGCGACACCGGCAACGACGACACCATGGCGAAGCTCTACCTGGAGCCGGAGGACACCATCTTCGACGTCCAGCGCAAGATCGACGAGTACATCGAGGTGAACACCTCCGGCGCGGAGGAGGACTCGAACGCCCTCGACAAGTGGATGGGCATCCTCTGCTCCCTGGGCGGACTGCTGGACGCGGCGGGCTGGCTCCTGCGCTTTCTGGACCGGCACGGCTGGCTGCCCCGGGCGCTCATCGACGCGAGCCCCTTCCACGCGAGCCTTCTCATCACGAACCTCGCCTCCATCCGCACGAACCACATCTACCACCACGTCTACAACTTCGGCACGACCTCCGTCTCCATGGCGATGGGCAATCTCCGGGAGGTCCCGAAGCGCGGCCGGGACGGCAAGGTGGAGCTCGTGCGCTGCATGCCCATCGGCGTCGTGATGGACGAGCGTATCGCTTCTGGACATTATCTCGCCCTGGCCTTCGCCCGGTTCAAGGACATGCTGGCCCATCCCGAGCAGCTCGAGCAGCCCGGCACCCGCGTCGCCGCGCTGAAGGGACAGGGCTCGTAACAGAAGACAGCGAATCGAAATCCCCCGTGTCGTTTCGGCACGGGGGATCGCTTTGTTATCAGCCGCCCAGCACGGAGTGGTCGAGCCATTTGTCGCCGCGGAAGCGGTGGGAGAAGCAGAGGTTCCGCACGAGCCAGTCCGTGCACCAGCCGATCCACACGCCCCAGAGGCCGACGGGGGTGTACCGGCAGAGGAACCAGCTCAGCGCCACGCGGAACACCCACATGCTCACGGTGCTGACCCACATGGCGTAGGAAACGTCCCCCGCGGCACGCAGGCCGTTCGGCAGGGTGAAGGACCGGGGCCAGATGAGGACCTTCAGCGTGCTGGAGAACCAGATCAGCTGACAGACCAGGGCCGCGCCCTCG
>CAJOIG010000048.1 GCA_905234575.1 uncultured Oscillospiraceae bacterium | reverse complement strand
GCCTTGGCGCGCTTGGCCAGGTCGGTCTTGCCGGCGGTGGCGCCGTGCTCGGCCTCGACGCGCATCTCAAGGTTCTTCTTGGTGGAGTCGGTCAGGACCTCGCCGAGGAGCTCCGCGAACTTCGCGGCGTGCTCGGCCTCCTCGAAGGCGGCGGTCTTCCAGTACTCGCCGATCTCGGGATAGCCCTCGCGGTAGGCGACGCGGCTCATCGCGAGATACATGCCGACCTCGGAGCACTCGCCCTCAAAGTTGGAGCGAAGATCCGCGAGGATGTCCTCGGGGACGCCCTGCGCCACGCCGACGACGTGCTCGGCGGCCCAGGTCATCTCGCCGTCCTGCTTCATGAACTTGGACGCGGGAGCCTTGCAGATGGGGCAGGCCTCGGGGGCGTTCTCACCCTCGAACACATAACCGCAGACGGTGCAAACCCATTTTGCCATGATAAAATCCTCCTTAGCAGAATGTACACATATATCCTATCAGTGTGCTCTCATCATACCATAAATCCCGGGATTGTCAAGAAAATGCACAAGCTCAGTCCTCCGCCTTTCGGATGAGGATGAAGGGCGTGAGCTGGGTGGAGTTGCCGCTGGGATTGTCCCGGATGAGCTCGGCGCACTGGTCGTTTGTCAGCGTCAGGTCCGGGCTCTTGCCGAGGATGTCCCGCTCGAAGTCGTTCGCGTCCACGAGCATGCAGGTGATTCCCGTCGCCTCATAGATGCGGCGGCAGACGACGTCCGGCTCCTTCGGGAGCATCATGCAGAAGTCGCCGTAGACCTCGAAGGAGGCGGTGTAGAAGCCGTCCAGCCCCGCGACCTCGGGACCGGCGATGTCGTAAAAGACGCCCTTCTTCCCGAAGAGCTTGCCGACGCCCGCCGCGATGGAGGCCCAGATGATCTTCAAGGCGCCGCAGTGGTCGATGGCGAACTGCATCTTCCAGGGGTTGTCCACGCCGATGCCGTAGGGGCTGTGGGAGGCGAATTTCGAGAGGAATTTTGCCAGCCACGTCAGCTTCATGTCCTTTTTATAAATGATGTTCTTCTGGCAGAGGGAGATGATCTTCTCCGCGATGGAGAGGATGTCGCCCTCCCGGTACAGGGGCAGGACGTAGCGCTTCACGAGCTCGATGTAGTCCTCGCCCACCTCGACGAAGTGGGTCTGGATGGCGCCGCGGTCGTAGGCGCCGAAGCTCGTCTCGATGCGGAGGGCTTTGTTTTCGTTGGGGGTCAGGATGCTGTCCATGGTTCTGTCTCTCCTATGCGGGGGGCGGGATGGGCCCCGTGTCTGTTATTTCCGGCTTTGCTTTACATAATACGGGAGGATTATAGCATACCCCCCGCGGGATGGCAAGCCCTCATCCGCCGACGCAGCGCTTGGGGACCCGCTTTGAGATTCCGGTGGGGATCTCGTCCACATTGCCGTCCAGCAGGGCGGCCATGCGCTCGATGGTCATGGAGCCGCCGAGGAGCTCCACCTCGTCGCCCCGGCATACGCCCGGGATGTCGGTCACGTCCACCATGAACTGGTCCATGCACACCCGGCCGAGGATGGGGGCGTCCTGGCCCCGGATGGTAACCCAGCCGAGGTTCGACAGACCCCGGCGGTAGCCGTCGGCAAAGCCCACGGGGATGGTGGCGAGGCGGGTCTCCCGCTTCGTGACGTAGCTCCCGCCGTAGCCGATGGGCTCGCCGGCGGGGATGGTCTTCACGAGGGCGACGTAGGTGCGCCAGGTCAGGACCTCCCGGATGCCGGAGGCGGCCCAGACGTCGCTGTCCACCGGGCAGAGGCCGAAGAGCACGTCCCCCGCGCGCACGGCGTCGAGCTGGACCTCCGGCCGCAGGAGGATGGAGGGGCTGTTCGCCACGTGGATGAAGGGGATGTCCACCCCCCTGGCCCGCAGGGCGGCGACGGTGTCCGTGAACCGCTTGAACTGCCGGTCGGTGTAGTCGCAGTCGAGCTCGTCCGCCCGGGCGAAGTGGGTGAAGGCGCCGGTGATGCGGAGGTTCTTCATGGCGGCGATGCGCTCGATGGGCGCATAGCAGCGCTCGTCCGCGGGGAAGCCGATGCGGTTCATGCCGGTGTCGAGCTTGATGTGGATGGGATGGACGACCCCGGACGCCCGGGCCAGGTCGTTGAGCTTCGCCGCCGTCTCCACGGCGAAGATGGTGGGCGTGAGGTCCCAGCGGAGCAGCTCCGGGAGCTGGTCGTCGAAGGTGTCGCCCAGCAGGAGGATGGGCTCGGTCTTCGCGCCGTTTTCCCGGATGGCGCGGCCCTCCTCCCAGACGGCGGCGGCGTAGCAGGTGACGCCCTGGGCGATGAGCGTCGGCAGGACGCCGGCGATGCCGTGGCCGTAGGCGTCGCCCTTGAGGGTCGCCATGACGGTGACGCCCGGCTTCATCCGGGCGCGGATGTTCTCCAGATTGCTCACAAGGCGGTCGAGATGGACGACGGCCTCAGTGCGGGTGTGAAGCTCCATGACAGCTCCCCTTACTTTTTCTTTTTCAGCGGGCAGCCCGCGGCGAACCACGGGAAGGTCCGCGGCCATACCAGAATGGCGAACAGGATGAGCAGGCCGTACCGGATCGCGGTGGCGATGCCCAGGGGGCCCAGGACCAGCGCCAGCAGCGGCTTCAGGGCGATCCGCAGCCCCAGGATGCCGGCGATGCCCAGCGCGACCTTGAGGATCTGCGCCCACCAGGGGGCCGCAACCTCGAAGCGCAGATGCTTCCGCTCGATGGGCGCGCCAACGGCCGCCGCCGCGGCGATGCCGAACATCATGTTGAGGGTTTTGACGGCCTCGGCGAGGTTATCCGCGTCGATGTCCGCGGGCCAGGCGCGGAACTCCACCCACAGCGCCGCCGCGAGGGACAGTACCGCCGTGATCCCGAAGACCAGCTCCGCCCGCCGGGGATGCTCGTCCAGCCCCTCGAACACGGGATACAGCGCGAAGATGAGCACGATCCCCACCGCGAGGCTGAAGCCCACGTCCGAGGGATAGTGCACCCCGAGGTACATCCGGGAGAAGGCGACGACCAGGGCGAGGACGATGCAGACGACGCGCAGGGCGGTGCTTTTCGTCAGCCGGGCGATTCCGCCGAGAGAGCCGGTCACGCCCTGGGTGTGGCCGCTGGGGAAGGAATACCCGCCCGCGTCGGCCCGGGCGGCCTCCACAATGGTGAAGTTCGGATCCCGGACCCAGGGCCGGGGCACCCGGCAGAGGATCTTCAGGAACTGGTTGAGGGCCGTGCCGATGAGGCCGATCGCCATGAGGTAATAGCCGTGCTTCTTGCTGAAGCACCAGTACACGGCCAGGGCCGCGGCGATGACCAGCGTCTCGCTGCCCAGTTGCGTCAGGGCGCTCATCACGGCGTCCAGAAGCGGCGTGCGGACGCCCTCCAGCGCATATAGGATACCCATCTTACACCTCCGCCATCAGGGCGCGGGTGTGGCGCTCCGCGTCCCGGTAGATCGTCTCGATGTCCTCGCCGACGAAGAACGCGCCGTTCTCGTACCGGACCCGGCCCGCGATCATGGTGAGCTTCACGTTGCCGGGGTTTCCCGAGTAGACGAGGTTTTTCACCACGTTGTGCACGGGCTGCATGTTCGGGCGGGCCATGTCGATGACGATGAGGTCCGCCTGCTTGCCCGGGGCGATGCCGTCGCAGTCCGAAAGGCCCATGGCCCGCGCGCCGCCGGCGACCGCGGCCTCCAGGATGACGCCGGGGTCCCCCGCCGCGGCGTCCTTCTCGCCGAGCTTCGCGAGGACGTTTATGAGGTACATCTCCCGGAACATATCGAGGGCGTTGTTGGAGGCGGGGCCGTCCGTGCCGACGGCGAGCTTCACGCCCGCCCGCAAAAAGCGCCCCACCGGTGGGATGCCGCTCGCGAGCTTCGCGTTCGAGCAGGCGTTCAGCACGGCGTACAGGCCGCGCTTTTTAAAGATGGCGATGTCCTCGTCCGTCATCCAGACGCAGTGGTACCCGCCGCCGCCGTAGTCGAAGAGGCCGAGGTCGTCGAACAGGCGCGTGGGGGTGACGCCGTGGCGCTCGATGCAGCCCTCGACCTCCGCTTTTGTCTCGGAGTTGTGGCACCAGACCGGGGCCCTGTAGTCGTGGGCGGCCTCGGACACGTATTTCATCATGTCGAGGTTCGCGGTGTACTCCGCGTGGAAGCCGAGCCGATGCTGCACGAAGGGGCCCATGGCGTTGTATTTCTCGTGGTCCCGGCGCAGGTCGTCCCAGTTGTTCCCGGGCGTCAGGGAGTTGCAGAACACCACCCGGAAGCCCCAGGCCTGCGCGAGGGCGGCGAGCTCATCCGTGAAGAAGTACATGTCGAAGCAGGCGGTGACGCCGTTCGCGAGATACTCGAGCAGGGCAATTCGCGCGAAGGACGCGAGGCGCTCCGGGTTGAGCTTCGCCTCCCGGGGGAAGATCTGCTGAAACAGCCAGTCCTGCAGGGGGAGGTCGTCCGCCATGGAGCGCAGGAAGGTCATGGCGGAGTGGGTGTGGGCGTTTTTGAAGCCGGGCATCAGAAGGTCGCCCCGCAGGTCGATCTCCCGCTCGAAAACGGGCGCGTCCGCCTTCGCCGGGCCGACGTAGACGATGCGGTCAGCGTCGGTCCAGACCTCGTTTTCCGTGACACCAAGGCCCTCCAGGGTCCGTCCGTTATAAAACCGGATCATGTGCATTCTCCTCCAAACAGTTCTTTGAGATGGATGTCGAACGGGGGATGGACGACGCCCTTTTCCGTCACGACGGCGGTGATGAGGTCGTGGTCCGTCACGTCGAAGGCGGGGTTCCAGCAGGATACCCCCGCCGGGGCCATGGGGCGCTCGTACCAGAGGGAGCGAAGCTCCTCGGGGTCCCGCTGCTCGATGGGGATGGCGTCCCCGCTCGGGCAGCGCAGGTCGATGGTGGACGAGGGCAGCAGGATGTACACCGGCACGCCGTAGCGCTTCGCGGCGATGGCGGCCGAAAGGGTGCCGATCTTGTTCGCGGCGTCACCGTTCGCCGCCATGCGGTCGCAGCCCGCGAGGACGGCTTGGATCCGGCCCTCCTTCATGGCGAGGGCCGCCATGCTGTCGGTGATAAGGGTGACGTCGATCCCGGCGTTTTGCAGCTCCCAGGCCGTCAGCCGCGCGCCCTGCAGGAGGGGCCGCGTTTCGTCCACATACGCCCGGAGGTCCATGCCCCGCTCCGCCGCGAGCAGGAGCGGCCCGAGGCCGGTGCCGTATTCCGAGGTAGCGAGGGGCCCGGCATTGCAGTGGGTGAGGACGGTGTCCCCCTCCCGGAGCAGGGACAGGCCGTGCTCCGCGATGGCCCGGCACATGGCGGCGTCCTCCGCGCGGATGGCGTCGGCCTCGGCAAGCATCGCGGCGCGGAGCTCGTCGGCGGGCGCGCCGTCCATCCGGTGGGCCAGGACCCGTATCCGCTCGATCTGCCGCTCGAGGTTCACCGCCGTCGGGCGGCTCGCGATGAGGACCGCCGCGTCCTCGTCCAGCCGGGGGAGGAAGTCTGCCGCGCCGTAGCCGAGGCTCAGGACGTAGATCGCGTACGCCCCGAAGATGCCGAGGGCGGGCGCGCCGCGGACCCGCAGGGCGCGGATGGCCTCGTAGAGCTCGTCCCGGCCGCGCAGGTCAAGGAAAACGAGCTCACCGGGCAGCCGGGTCTGGTCAACAATACGAACCGCGCTCCCGTCGGGCGAGAGCGCGATGTTTTTTGGGCGTTCGGTCATAGAGCGTCGATCTCCGGGAGCACGGAGGCGACGAAGGCGGAAAACCGCGGTCCGATGAGCTCGCCCGCCTCCAGGACCTCGCTGTGGTCCAGGGGCGCGTCCGAGATGCCGGCGCCCTTGTTCGTGATGCAGGAGACGCCGCACACCCGCAGGCCCATGTGCCGGGCGGCGATGGTCTCGCAGGCGGTGGACATGCCCACCGCGCCGCCGCCGATCTGCCCGAGGAAGCGGACCTCGGCGGGGGTCTCGTAACTGGGGCCGGAGAGCTGGACGTACACGCCCTCGGTCATGGGAAGGCCCATCTCCGCGCCGCGGCGCAGAAGCAGCGCCCGGATGGCCGGGTCGTAGGCGTTCGTCATGTCCGGGAACCGGGGGCCCAGGGCGTCGAGGTTCGGGCCGGCGAGGGGGTTCGGGCAGCCTAGAAGGATGTGGTCGGAGATCACCATGAGGGACGGCGTCTCGATGGCGGGATCCAGGCTGCCCGAGGCGTTCGTGAGGAAGAGAGTCTTCGCGCCGAGCAGGCCGACGATCCGGGTGGGGAGCACCACGTCGTGCACGTCCCAGCCCTCGTAGAGGTGCAGCCGTCCCTGCAGGCACACCACGGGAACGCCGGCGATCGTGCCGAAGAGGAACCGGCCCTGATGCCCGGGGGCGGTGGAGGACGGCAGGCCGTCGATCTCGCCGTAGGGCACGGTATAGGCGACGTCCACCATGTCCGCCAGGGGTCCGAGGCCGGAGCCCAGCGTCAGGGCGATGCGGGGCTCGAAGTCCCCGATGCGCTCCCGGACCTGGGAGACGCAGCGCAGGAGCTTGTCGTAATACGGATTGTTCATAGCGTCAATGTCCTCCCAGTACCTGGCCCTCGGGCTTGTCCTCCGCCGGAGCGGATTGCGGGGCCGGGGTGAAATCCGTAGGGATGCGGAAGTCGCTTCCGCCGGCGAGGCCGTCCCGGCGCATCATGCTCTCGATGACGCTCACGTCGCCGGCGATGTCCACCGCCTCGGACTGATACAGCGTGTCGAGCTGCTTTTTGTATCCCTCCACGAGGGTGTCCGCGATGCGCTCGATGTCGGCCTTGGCCTTGGCCATGTTGTCCCCCGAGACGCCCTGCTGCTCGATGCGCGCGTAGGAGTCGAGGAGCTTCAGCGTGGTGGGGAGGTAGTAGTTCATGAAGCGCTGGATCTGCGGCTTTTTCGCGGGGTGCTCCTCCACCTCCTGGAAGATGGCGGCGGTGAGCTCCCGCATGGTGCGGATCTTCTCGCTCATGGTCTCGTCCGCGATGTCCTCATCCGCCTGCCGGATCTGCTCGAGGATCTTCTCGTATTCGGACATGGTCGTCATCTCGTCGGCGGTGCGCTGGGCGCTGCGGGCGGCGGCCTTCACCTCGTCCTCCACGCGGTAGACGTCCCGCATCTGCTCGGGCTCGATGACGAGAAGGCCCCGGGCGTGGTCGATGTACGCCCGCTCGCCGTAATAGCCGCGGTCGATCATCTCCTCGAGCTGCTTTTCGAGATCCTCCTCGCTCAGGCCGAGGGTTTTGGCGAGGCCCGCGATCCGCACGAGGCCGGTGGTGCCGGAGACGGTCATGCAGCGCTTGAAGGCGGCCTCCTTGCGCCTGGCCTTGCGCCCGGCGAAGATCAGCGCGCCGCCGCCGAGCACCACGGCGAGGCTCGACAGCACGGACCACACGGTCCCGCCGACGACGCCGAGCGTGGCAAGAAGGCCGAACACGCCCACGATCCAGCCCGCGATCTCCATGGCCCGGGAGCCCCGGTCGGCGTGCTGGATGCCGTCGTCCGCCTTCGCCGCCTTCTCCTCGGCCTTGGCCTTCCGGCTCCCGGCCTTGGATTCCTGCGCCGGCTGGGCCTCCTGCCGGACCTCCTGGCTCGGCGCGGAGTAGGCCGTGCCGTAGACCCGGCTGGAGGTCGTGCGGTTCTGGCCGACGTCGAAGCCCATGGTCCCCCGGGTGGCGGACGCGCCGCCGATGTTCGAGCTGTTCATGCCCTTGCGGATGGAGCGGATGATGCTGCCGACGAAGTCGTGCCCCATGGCGTGGGCGATGGTCAGGAACAGGCCGACGACGGAGAAGGGGCCGAGAATCAGAAGGCCCACGTCGATGATCCAGGAGATCGTCTCGATCTTGTCGTCGCCGTTGTTGTGCGGGGGACGGGTGTTGCCCGGTCCCGGCCCCGGAGAGGGGCTTCCATTGAAATTATAATTATAAGTACTCATAGTGACATCATATTAACACATTCCGCCGCAAAGGGAAAGACCCCGGGACGATTTTTTCGCCCGATCTCAGCGGATCTCTCCGGGGCTCGCGCCGAAGCAGTCCCGGAAGGCGCGGTAGAAGGCGGAATAGTCCCCGAAGCCGCACTCCGCCGCCGCCCGGCCCGCGGGCACCCCGGCGCGGATCCGCTCTGCCGCCCGCAGCAGACGGCGCCGCCGGATGTAGGCGTGGACGGTGAGGCCCGTCTGCTCCTTGAACAGCCGCATGAAGTGGTACCGGCTGAGATACGCCCGCCCGGCCAGCTCCGCCACGGAGAGGTCCCCGTCCAGGTGCTCCCCGATGTACGAGAGGATCCCGGCGATGCGGTCCCCGGGTCCGGCGGGACTCGCCTGCGCCGGGTCCGGCTCCGCGGGAACGGCCCGGTTCACGCAGACGAGAAGCTGGATGAGCAGCGCGTCCCGCAGCGCCCCCGCGCCGAAGCCCTCGTCCGTCCGGGCCTCCTCCATCGCCGCGAGGATCCCGGCCAGCCGCTGCCGCGCGGGCTCGTCCGGGGTCAGGCGGTGCCGCCCCGGCCGGTCCGCCCGGTCGAAGCAGGCCGTGAGCTCCGCCCCGGGGGAGAGCCGGTCCGCGTACCGCCCGTCCAGGTACAGGATGACCCGCTCGTAGGGCTCGGCCCGGTCGATGTCCGCCTTGTGGATGGCGTGATGCCGCACCAGCAGCAGGTCCCAGGGCCGCAACTCGTAGGCGCTGGTCTCCACCTCGTAGGTCACCCGGCCCGACAGCAGGATCACGAGCTTGTCGAACTCGTGGAAGTGGTAATCCCGCTCCTGGCCCGCGGTGTCCCGCAGGTGGAACAGGCGGTAGGGCTCGTGCAGATAGCCCTCCCGGCGGGCGTTTCCGCCGTCCATGGCCCCATCTCCCTTCGTCACAGCACTTTTTGCAATCATTATAGCATAAGATGCAATACATATTGAAGATTAATTTGCCTATAATGGAGCATAAACAGAAAATGTACGGAGGTCCCGTCATGAAAACGAAAGGCTTTTGGAAGAATTACGGCTTTCTGATCACGATGCTCATCGGCATCGCGGCGGGCTGTATCGTCGGCGCGGTCTGGCCCGGCGCGACCTGCCTGGAGCCCCTGGGCACGGTGTTCGTGAACCTCATGTTCTGCGTGGTGGTGCCGATGGTGTTCTGCTCCATCTCCTCCGCCATCGCGAATATGACGAACGTCCGCCGCGCCGGCAAGGTCATGGGCTCGACCATCCTGACCTTCCTGTGCACCGCGGCCGTCGCGGCCCTCATCACCTACATCCTCGTGCTGATCTTCCCGCTGGTGAACGGCGGCTATGAGATCGCGGAGGGCGAGGTGGACACCGGCCTCGGCCTGGCCGACCTCGTCATCAACTTCTTCACGAAGCCCGACTTTTCCGAGCTATGGAGCCGCCGGGCGATCCTGCCCCTCATCGTGGCGGCGGTGATCTTCGGCTTCGGCGTGCAGCTTGCGGGCGGTCCCAAGACCATGACGGCGAAGCTCCTCGCGGACGTGACGAACTGCATCCTGAAGGCCGTCAAGATCATCACCTACTACGCGCCCATCGGCTTCTTCGGCTTCTTCGCGTACCTCGTGGCGACCTACGGCCCCGAGCTCATCGGCGACTACAGCCGCACGCTCATCCTGTACTACGTCCTGTGCTTCGCGTATATGTTCGTGTTCTTCCCGCTGTACGCCCGGTTCGGCGGCGGCAAGGGCGCGGCGAAGGTCATGTTCCGGCACCTCTTCCGCCCGGCGGCGGTGGCCTTCGGCACCTGCTCCTCCGTCGCCACCATCCCGACGAACATGGAGGAGGCGGAGGCGACGGGCATCTCCCGCGACGTCTCCGAGATCGTGCTGCCCATGGGCGCGACGATGCATATGGACGGCTCCGCCATGAGCTTCCTGTTCGGCATCTTCGGGCAGGACTTCACCACGGGCCGGGCGCTGCTCGCGATCCTCGTGGCGGTGTTCTCCTCCGTGGCCATGTCCGGCATCCCCGGCGGCGGCGGCACGGGCGAGCTCGTGCTGTGCACGGTGTTCTTCCCGGACCAGCTCGCCATCGCCTATCCCATCGCCATCGCCCTCGGGAACCTCGTCGATCCCCCGGCGACCATGGTGAACGCCGCGGGCGACTACGTCGTGTCCTACATCGTCTCCCGCTTCGTGGACGGCAAGGACTGGCTGCAGAAGCAGCTTGCCAAGGCCAAAAAGTGACCCCTGACAACCAAATCACCGCCCGGAGCTTTCGGAAGGCTCCGGGCGGTGTGATTCTGTTGGTTGTGCGGCGCTTATTTGCCTGCCTGCATGGCGAGATAGGCGTTGATGAAGCCGTCGATGTCGCCGTCCATGACGGCCTGGATGTTGCCGTTTTCAAAGCCGGTGCGAGTGTCCTTCGCGAGGGTGTAGGGCATGAAGACGTAGGAGCGGATCTGGCTGCCCCACTCGATCTTCATCTGCACGCCCTTGATGTCCTCGATCTTCTCGAGGTGCTCGCGCTCCTTGATCTCGGCGAGCTTGGCGCGGAGCATCTGCTTGCAGTTTTCGAGGTTCTGGAAGTGGCTGCGCTCCACCTGGCTCGACACGACGATGCCGGTGGCCTTGTGGATGAGGCGGACGGCGGAGCTCGTCTTGTTGACCTTCTGGCCGCCTGCGCCGGAGGAGCGGTAGACCTGCATCTCGTAGTCGTCGTCCTTGAGCTCGATCTCCCCGGCGTCCCCGATCTCGGGCATGACCTCCACGGCGGCGAAGCTCGTCTGCCGCCGGGCGTTGGCGTCAAAGGGGCTGATGCGGACGAGGCGGTGCACGCCGTGCTCGCTCTTGAGGAAGCCGTAGGCGTTCTCGCCCTCGATCTTGATGGTGGCGGACTTGATGCCGGCCTCGTCGCCGTCCAGCCAGTCCATGAGGGTGTATTTGAAGTCGTGCCGCTCCGCCCAGCGGGTGTACATGCGGTAGAGCATCTGGGTCCAGTCCTGGGCCTCGGTGCCGCCGGCCCCGGAGTGGAAGGTGAGGATGGCGTTGTTCGCGTCGTACTCCCCGGTGAGCAGCGTGGTCAGCCGGAGCTGCTCCATGTCCGCCTGGAAGCGCTGATACCCGTCCTTGAGCTCCTCGAGCATGGATTCGTCGTTCTCCTCGATGGCCATCTCGCAGATGGTGAGCATATCCTCCCAGCCGGCCTCCAGCTTGTCGAAGCGCGCGCATTTGTTTTCGAGCGAGCGCAGGCGGCGCTGGGCCTTCTGGCTGCGCTCCAGGTCGTTCCAGTAGTCCGGCTCCGTGCTCTCGGCGTGGAGCTTTTCGATCTCGGCGCGGGCCTCGTCCAGGTGCATGGACTGCCCGAGCTCCTGAAGCTGCGGACGGATGTTGTTGAGCTTTACTTTGTATTCGTCAAATTCCAGCATGGCCATGGCGGTATGTTTCCTCTCATGATGTCGTCCCTATAGTATATACAAAAAATCCCGTTCTGTAAATAGTTCTTGCGTTTTCGGGGCTGCCGCCGCATAATGAAGCCGAGAAGATCACGGCAGGAGGGGATCCCATGAACGACGTGCGGGAGGCGCTGGCCCGGCTCGCCGCCGACCCGGCGGGACGGGGCGTGCTCGCGGAGATCGAGGCCACGGAGGGCTCGGCCCCGCGGAAGACCGGGGCGCGGATGCTCCTCGGGCCGGACGGCCGGTTTTCCGGCACCGTCGGCGGCGGTGGCCTGGAGTATCTCGCCCAGCGGGACGCCCGGGACGTGCTCCGCGCCGGCGGTGAGCTCCGCCGGACCTACTCCCTCGGCAGCGCGCCCGGCGAGGCCACCGGCGCGATCTGCGGCGGCAGCGCCACGGTGGTTTTCCGGGTCCTTGGCCCGGAGGACGCGGCCGCGCTGCTCGCGGCGCTCCCGAAGCCGCCGCGGGTGCTCCTTTTCGGCGCGGGCCATGTGGGCAGGGCCCTTGCGGACGTCCTCGCCCTGCTGGACCTTCCCGTCACGGTGACGGACCCCCGGGCGGAGCTTCTCACGGCGGAGCGCTTCCCCGCGGCCGAGCGGCGCGTCGTTCCGGAGGAGCGCATGACCGTGGACGCGGCGGCGGAGGACCTTGTCGTCATCCTCACCCACAGCCACGCGCTGGACTACGCCGTCCTGCGGCAGGCCATGGCGACGGAGGCCCGGTATGTCGGCCTCATCGGCAGCCGGAAAAAATCCGCCCTGTTCCGCGAGCGGCTCGCGGCGGACGGCGTTCCTCCCGCAGACATTGAGGCCCGGCTCCACATGCCCGTCGGCCTGCCCATCGGCGCCGAGACCCCGGAGGAGATCGCCGTCTCCATCGCGGCGGAGCTCATCGCCGAGCTTCATAAATAAATGGCGTCGCCCCGGGAGAGCCTCCCGGGGCGATCCGATTCTTATTGATTTGCGACGTGCTTTTCGAACAGCGCCTTGAGCCGTCCGCGGTAGCACAGCAGCACGCCCGCCAGCGCGCCCAGCACCGCCTGCAAAATCTGGTACGGCAGCTTCAGGACGGCGTACTCCGGCGTCGCGTAGATGAACGCCCGCCCGAGGGTGTAGCCCACAATCATGAGCACCGCGCCGATGCTCACGCCCACCGCCGCGCCGTGCCACTCCCGCGTTCCGCGGAGCCGCCGGGTGCACAGGGAGATGACCACCGCCTGCAGCCCGTGCACGACGAGGGACACAAACATCGGCGTCGGATAGAAGAACAGATCCCCCAGAAACGCCCCGATGCCGCCCACGGCGAACGCGGACAGCGGATCGAGCAGGATCGCCGCGACGCAGATCACCACGTCGTTCAGATAGAAGTGCCCGCCCGGCACCGGGATGCCGAAGGAGCTCATGGCAATGTTCATCGCCATGAACACCGCCGTGGTAGTGATCCACCGCGGGGAGTACCGCGGCAGGCTTTTTTGTCCGCTCATATACAAAAACCCCTTTACTCTTGGTGTCGAGTCTAGTATAATCCGTTTTGGTATTATCTAAAGTATCAAATAAGGAGTTTTTTATATAACCAGATGAAACGAGAGACCAAGTATCTCGCGGTGTATCAGCGGGTGAAGGACGACATCCTGCGCGGCGCGCTGCCGCCGGGGTCGCGGCTGCCGTCGAAGCGGACGATGGCGGAGCGCCTGGGCGTGAGCGTCGTGACGGTGGAGACCGCCTACGGCCAGCTCGTGGACGAGGGCTATGCCTATGCCCGGGAGCGCAGCGGGGTTTACGTGCAGCCCCTGGCCGGGCTGCGTCCGCCCGCCGAAGCCGAGGTACCGCCGCTTACCATGCTCCCGGAGGAGCCCGCCGGGCCGGGCTCGCCGGATTTCCCGACGGCCCTGTGGTTCAAGACCCTGCGCCGGGTGATGAGCGAATACGGCCCGCGCCTCGTGGAGCGCTCCCCGAACAAGGGCGCCGCCCGGCTGCGGAACGCCATCGCGGCGTACCTGCTGCGGTACCGGGGGATGTTCGCCCCGCCGGAGCGGATCGTCGTGGGCTCCGGCGCGGAGCAGCTGTATGAGGCGGTGGTCCGCATGCTGGGCCCGGACCGCACCTACGGCGTGGAGTGGCCGTCCTACAGACAGATCGAGGCGGTCTACGCGGGGTACGGCGCGGCGGTGGAGCGCCTGCCCCTGGGGCCGGACGGGATCGAGAGCGCCCCCCTCGCCGCCTCCGCCGCGGACGTGCTGCACGTCACCCCCTTCCACAGCTGGCCCACGGGCGTCACGGCCCCCGCGGCAAAGCGGTATGAGTATCTCGACTGGGCGCGCCGGGGGGACCGCTTCCTTGTGGAGGACGATTTCGACAGCGAGTTCGCCCCGCCCGGAAAGCCGCTGGAGACCCTCTGGTCCATGGACGGGGAGGGCAAGGTCATCTACCTGAACACCTTCTCGAAAAGCCTCGCGCCGTCCATGCGTCTCGGCTATATGCTCCTGCCGGAGCGCCTGCTGCCGCGGTACGACGAGGTCCTCGGGCGGTACTCCTGCTCCGTGCCCCTTCTGGAGCAGTACGCCCTGGCCGAGTTCATCGCGGACGGCAGCTTTGAGCGCCATCTGAACCGGCTCCGCCGCCGTCTCGCGGAGCCCCGCTGAGGTCGAAGACCGTCGCTTTTTCGGAGCGGCGGTCTCCTTTTGTCGAACAGCGTCGAATTATGTCAACAAAAAATACCGCCCATCCGGCGGTTTCCTGTTGCATCGGGCAAAAGGGTATGGTAAATTGTAAATACAAGACAGCGCGCGGTTTTCCGGCGCTGTCACCGACATACGGAGTGTGCGAGAAAGAGAGAGTCCGCCCCGTCATCATACTCAGGGAGGAACAACTTATGGAAACCATACGCATTCTCATCGCGGACGCGAGCGAGGACCTTCGGGCGCTGCTCGCGGACGTCATCGACGCGGAGGAGGACCTTGCCGTCGTCGGGGCCGCCGGGGACGGGCAGGAGGCGCTGGCCCTGGCCCGGAGCGAGCATCCCGACGTTCTCGTGACGGATCTCGTGCTGGCGCGCCTCGACGGTCTCGGCCTTCTGGCCGCGCTGGCGGACGAGGAGGACGCCCCCGCCGCCATCGTGCTCTCGGGCTTTTTCAACGACCGCGTGCTCACCGCCTGCGCGGAGGCCGGGGTCTGCTGCTTCCTGCCGAAGCCCTGCGACATCCCCGCCCTGCTGACCCACATCCGGCAGGCCGCCGAGCTCAGCCGCCGGGAGCCGGCCGCCGCGCCCGTCCTCTCCGCCGCCCCCGCCGCCCGGGAGCCGAGCCTCGAGGCCGTCGTCACCGACATCATCCACGAGATCGGCGTCCCCGCGCACATCAAGGGCTATCAGTACCTCCGCGAGGCCATCATCCTCACCGTGAACGACATGGACGCCATCAACGCCGTCACGAAGGTGCTGTACCCCGCCGTGGCGAAGAAGTTCGGCACCACGCCGAGCCGCGTCGAGCGGGCCATCCGCCATGCCATCGAGGTGGCCTGGGACCGGGGCGACCTGGAGGTGCTGCAGAAATACTTCGGCTATACCGTGTCGAACATCAAGGGCAAGCCGACGAATTCGGAATGCATCGCCATGATCGCGGACAGCCTCACCCTGCGGCGGAAGGATAAAATGGCGTAAGCGCCGGTTTTCAATAAAATGCCCCGACGGAAGAGGCTCCGCCGGGGCATTTTCGCGCGGCGGAGCCAAAAAGCTCCCCCGGGGACTGGCGCTCCCCCGCCCGCTGTGTTATAGTGTTGTCAGAAATCACGACACGGAGGGTTCGACCATGGCAAAGAAAGTCGGCACGCTCATCAAAGAGGCCCGCACCGGCGCGGGCCTGACCCAGGAGCAGCTCGCCCGGAAGATCGACGGCCTTTCCGCCTCCGACATCGGCAAGGCCGAGCGGGGGGAGAAGGACCTCACCCAGGCGCAGCTCAAGGCCATCGCCAAGGCCACCGGCGTCACCCAGAAATCCCTGCTGGACGCCGCCGCCGGGAAATCCGGCGCGAAGACCGGCAGCTCCGGCGGAAAGACAAGCTCCTCGTCCGGCGCCGGCGTGAAGCTGACGGCGGAGGAAAAGAAGCTCGTGAACCTGTACCGCAAGGCGGACGACAGCCAGAAGGAGGCCGCGCTCCGGGCGTTGTCGGGCGAGAGCGGCGTCGGCGCGGCCGCGGGCAACATCCTGGGCTCCCTGCTGGAGACGGCCATCGGCGCCATCGCCAAGAAGGACTGACCCGGCGCGATTTTTCTTGCTTTCGCGGGCCGCGGCGTGTATAATGAAGAAGCACGCCGGCATGATGGAATTGGCAGACGTGACGGATTCAAAATCCGTTCCCGGCGACGGGGTGTGGGTTCAAGTCCCACTGCCGGCACCAAAAAGAGGGAAATCCGAACCGGATTTCCCTCTTTTTGGTGGCCCGCCGGAGGCGGGAAGAACCATCTGCCCCCTGTTCAATACGGGGAAAATCTGATATACTGCAGAAAAACACCGCAGCATGGAAAGGGGCGGGGACTATGGATAAGAACAGACCCCAGGGACGGCAGACCTTCGTCACCGGCGGCAGCGCCGGCGTCCACCGGCGGGGCAGCGGACTGAACACCGGGCCGGTGGGCTCCGGCAGCGCCTTCGGCAGCGGCGGAAGCGGAAGCGGGGGCGGTCCGCGACGCTCCTCCGGCGGCGGAGGCGGACGGCGGCCGGGACTTCTCGGCATCATCCTCGCCGCCATCGTCGTCCTGGGCGGCGGCGGGGGCGTCCTGGGCGGGCTGTTCGGCGGCTCGTCCGAGCCGGCGGAGTATTATGAATACGCCTATCCCGAGACCGCGCAGACCGTCCAGGTCACGCCGACGCCCTATGCGCCCGGCGTCTTCTCCCAGGCGCAGACCCAGGCGGGCCCCACCGGGAACACCGCGGAGGTCGATACCGCCACAGCGGCGGAGGCCCGGGCGAAATACCTCACCCTCGCGGGCGGCGGCCGGGACACCGTGAACGTCCTGGTGTACATGTGCGGCACGGATCTGGAGTCCCGCTCGGGCATGGCCACGAAGGACCTTCTGGAGATGACCCGGGCCTCCTGGGGCGACAACATGCACGTCCTCGTGTACACCGGCGGCTGCACCGGCTGGCGCAACGACATCGTAAGCGCCAAAACGAACCAGATCTACGAGGTCACGAACGGCGGGATCCGCTGCCTGGAGGCCGATATGGGCCAACGCTCCATGACGGACCCGGCCACGCTCACCGCCTTCCTGCGCTGGTGCGCGGAGAACTACCCCGCGAACCGGAACGAGCTCATTTTCTGGGACCACGGCGGCGGCTCCGTGAAGGGCTTCGGCTACGACGAGAAATTCAAGTCCTCCGGCTCCATGACGCTGGACGGCATCGCAAAGGCCCTCCGGGACGCGGGCGGCACCTATGACTTCATCGGCTTCGACGCCTGCCTCATGGCCACGCTGGAGACAGGGCTCGTGCTGGACGACTACGCCGACTACCTCATCGCCTCCGAGGAGACGGAGCCCGGCATCGGCTGGTACTACACCGACTGGCTGACGGCGCTGGGCCGCGATACCTCCCGCCCGACGCTGCAGGTGGGCAAGGACATCGTGGACAGCTTCGTCGCCGCCTGCGCCTCCCAGTGCCGGGGCCAGTCCGCCACCCTGTCCGTCGTGGACCTTGCGGAGCTCTCCGCCACCGCGCCCGCGGCGCTGAAGGACTTCTCCCGGTCCCTGAGCAGCCTTATCACCAACGACGAATACCGGCAGATCTCCTCCGCCCGCAACGGCACCCGGGAGTTCGCCCGCAGCTCCGCCATCGACCAGATCGACCTCGTGGACTTCGCGGACCGGATCGGCACGCCCGAGGGCGCGGCCCTGGCCGAGAGCCTGCGGAGCGCCGTGAAGTACAACCGGACCTCCTCGGACATGTCGAACTCCTACGGCATCTCCATTTATTTCCCCTACCGCAAGACCTCGTCCGTGGACTCCGCCATCCGTACCTACGACGCCATCGGCATGGACGACAGCTACTCCCAGGCCATCCGGGAGTTCGCGGGCCTCGAGCTGAGCGGGCAGGCGGCCTCCGGCAGCTATGGCGCCTCCTCCATGACCTCCCTTCTTGAAGCTCTCTCGGGCGGCTCTGCCTACGGGAGCGGCTCGGCCGCCTCCGCGGGCTACAGCGGCTACGGCAGCTATGGCTCCACCGACATGATCAGCGGCCTGCTCGGCGCGCTCATGGGCGGCGGGCTCGAAAGCGCCGGGTCCTCCACCGACTTCCTCTTCGGGCGCTCCCTCTCCCAGGAGGACACCGTCGCCTACATCGCGCAGAACTTCTTCGACGCGAGCGCTCTGGTGTGGTCGACGAACGCCGCCGGCATGCCCATGATCGACCTGACCGACGACCAGTGGCAGCTGGTGGAGGGCGTGGACCTCAACCTCTACTACGACGACGGCGAGGGGTACATCGACCTCGGCCTCGACAATCTCTACGATTGGGACCAGAACGGCGATCTCCTTGCCTATACGGACCGCACCTGGCTCGCCCTGAACGGGCAGCCCGTGGCCTATTACCACGAGTACACCGACGCGGAGTCCGGCGCCATCCACGGCTACGTCCCCGCGATGCTGAACGGCACGAGGGTGGAGCTGCTATTGGTCTTCGACGAGGAGAACCCCCGCGGGACCGTCGTCGGCGCGCGCGCCGTCTATGTGGACGGCGAGACCGAGACCGTCGCCAAGAGCGAGGAGGCCCTCCTTCCCGGCGATACGCTGGATTTCCTCTGCGACTACTACACCTACGACGGCGTCTACGAGAACACCTATTCCCTGGGCGAATCCATGACCGTGCCCGAGAGCGGCCTTGCCGTCTCGAACGTGGACGTGGGCGACGGCCCGGTGCTGACGCTGTACCGCTTCACCGACATCTACCAGCAGCACTACTGGACGCCCGCCCTCGAGGGCTGACCGCGGAAGCGGCCTCCATGACGAACGAACGCCCGCCGGACCGGGAAAGTCCGACGGGCGTTTTTGTTTGGAAAAGGACTGCGGCAAAACCAAATCTTCCTTGGGGGAGACGGGTTCAGATTATTTATGTTTCTCAAAGACTATAGGGGGTTCGGGACCGCTTTTACTCATATTCTCGCCGAACCCCCGCTCTGCCGCAGATCGAGGGTGAAGGCGCTGCCCACACCGACGGTGCTCTCCGCGGTCAGGGGAATGGAGATCAGGTCAGCGGCCTT
>CAJOIG010000047.1 GCA_905234575.1 uncultured Oscillospiraceae bacterium | reverse complement strand
GCGGGGTTCAGGCCCGCGTCCAGCGCGTAGTTGCCGTTGATGACCGCGAGATCCACGTCCTCGAGGGACAGGGGCAGCTGGGCGGCCTCCATCTCCACGATCTCGACGTTCTTCGGGTTGTCCACGATGTCATAGACGGTGGCCTCGATGCCGACGCCGTCCTTCAGGGTGAGGATGCCCTCCTGCTGGAGCAGGAGCAGGGCGCGGGCGCCGTTCGTGGCGTCGTTCGGGATGCTGATCTGGGCGCCGTCGGGCAGATCGGCGATGGCCGCGGTCTTGCCGGCGAAGATGCCGAAGGGCTCATAGTGGATGAGGCCCGCGGAGACGACATTCGTGTTGTTCTCGGCGTTGAAGCTCTCGAGATAGGGCATGTGCTGGAAGTAGTTGGCGTCGAGCTCGCCGCTGTCCACCACGAGGTTCGGCTGGACGTAGTCGGTGTACTCAATGATCTCGAGGGTGATGCCCTTCGCGGCGAGGAGGTCCTTCGCGACGGCGAGGATCTCGGCGTGGGGCGTGGGCGAGGCGGCGATGCGCAGGGTTGTCCCTTCCGCGGCCGGAGCTTCGGCTTCCGCGGCGGGCGCTTCCGTCTTGGCCGAGGAGCCGCAGGCGGCGAGCGCCAGGACCATGACCACAGCCAGAAGCAGAGCAAGAGTCTTTTTCATTTTGGCTTTCTCCTTCAAAAAAATCTATGTAAAAGGATCTGCGAAACGCAGGTCGGATTACCGGATGCGTTTGTCGGACCGCCTGGTGACGGTGTTTCCGACGCTTTGGAAGAGCTGGACGAGCAGAATCAGGACGATGACCGCACAGTACAGCACCAGCGCCCGGCGGCGATAGTAGCCGTAGTTTATGGCGATGGCGCCGATGCCGCCGCCGCCGACGATGCCCGCCATGGCGCCGTAGCCGAAGATGGTGATGAGCGCTACGGTGAAATTCGAGATGAGGGCGGGCTTGGCCTCGGGGATGAGGACCTTCCAAACGATCTGGAACGGGCTCGCGCCCATGGCCTGGGCCGCCTCGACCACGCCCTGATCCACCTCCCGGATGGAGGTCTCGACAAGGCGCGCGATGAACGGGAACGCGGCGATGGCGAGGGGGATGATGATGGCGGGGGTGCCCACCGTCGTGCCCACCACGAAGCGGGAGATGGGCAGCACCACCACGAGCAGGATGAGAAACGGCACGGAGCGCAGGAGGTTGATGACGACGTTCAGGATCTTCATCAGCGGCTTCGGCAGGGGCCGGATGCCGCCCTCCTCCCCCGTGACCAGCAGGATGCCCAGGGGCAGCCCGATGACGAAGGCGAGGATGGTGGGCAGGAAGGTCATGTAGACCGTCTGCCACAGGGCGGAGGCGAGGTCGTTTTTCACGATCCCCAGGAGCAGCTCCACGTTGGCCTCACTGAACATACTCCGTCACCTCCTCCGCGGTCACTCCGGGGATCTCCCGGAGGTAGATCAGGGCGCGCGCCGCCTCGGTCTCGTCCTCGGGCAGGCCGAGGACCATACTGCCGAAGGTCTTCTCCCCGATGGAGCGCGTGTCGGCCTCGATGACGCTGAGCTTGATTCCCTGCTCGATGGCGAGGGTGGAAATGATGGGCAGGCTCGCGGAGGAGCCGTTGAACACGAGACGGACCAGGCGGTTCCGGGGCAGGACGTGGATCTTGTCCCCGTCCGGCAGGACGAGGCGCCGCCCGGCCTCCGTGCGCGGGTTCGAGAAGACGTCGGAGACGAGGCCCGTCTCCTGGATGACGCCGCCGTCCAGGATGGCGACGCGGTTGCAGATCTGCTCCACGACGCGCATCTCGTGGGTGATGACGACCACGGTGACGCCGAGCTCGCGGTTGAGCTTTTTCAGCAGGGCCAGGATGGACTGGGTGGTCTTGGGGTCCAGGGCGCTGGTGGCCTCGTCGCAGAGGATGACCTCCGGGTCGCTCGCGAGGGCGCGGGCGATGGCGATGCGCTGCTTCTGGCCGCCGGAGAGCTGGACGGGATAGGCGTCCGCCTTGTCCGGCAGGTCGACCAGGGCGAGCAGGTCCCGGGCCTTTTTCCGGGCCTCCTCCCGCCGGACGCCCTGCAGCTCCAGGGGGAAGCAGATGTTTTCAAGGCTCGTGCGCTGCATGAGCAGGTTGAAGCCCTGGAAGATCATGCTGATCTTCTGGCGCTCCCGGCGCAGCTCGCGCTCGCTCATGCTCATGAGGTCCCGTCCGTTCACGACGACGCGGCCCGTGGTGGGCTTTTCCAGCAGGTTCATGCAGCGGACCAGGGTGCTTTTTCCGGCGCCGGACAGGCCGATGATGCCGAAAATATCCCCCCGCTCCACGGTGAGGTCGATGTCCTTGAGCGCCTCGACGGCGCCGTCCCCCGCGCCGAAGGTCTTGCAGAGGCCCTCGATGCGGATGATGGGTTCACCCATGTGTTTCATCCTCCGGCGGAAAAAACTCTTTTCCTATCATAGTCTTTCGATTCCGTAATTGTCAACGAAAACTTGCGCCCGGCCGTGGCCGGCGTGGAAAAAAGCGGCGCGGAGGGTCATCCAAGACCCTCCGCGCCCCGTTTGGAACGGAGAGATCACTCCTCGTAGGCGACGGCCCGGTCGAACAGATCCTCCACGTCCTTGCCGGGGGCCTTGGACAGGAGGGACGCGGCCACCGCGGCCAGAAGGCCGGCGATGGCGCCGGGGATGATCTCGTAGATGCCGGTGGAGGCCAGGAACGCCAGCCAGAGAATATCCACCGCCGCGCCGACGACGATGCCCGCCACCGCCCCGGAGAAGGTAAAGCGCTTCCAGAAAAGACTCAGCACGATCGACGGACCGAAGGCCGCGCCGAACACGCCCCAGGCGTTCGAGACGAGGCTCATGATGGAGCCGGCGTTGGGGTTCGAGGCGATGACGACGGCGATGACCGCGATGACGAGCACGACGTAGCGCCCCGCCCAGAGCATCTCCTTGTCGGTGGACTGGTCCTTGCGGATCACGGGCTTGTACACGTCGCTCGCGAAGGCCGACGCCGCCGCGAGGAGCTGGCTGTCCGCCGTGGACATGGCCGCCGCGAGGATGGCGGAGAGGAGCAGGCCGGAGATGACGCCCGGGAAGATCCGGCGGACCATCGTGAGGAAGACCGTGGAGTTTGCGGCGATCTCCTCGTTCATGCCGAGGAACATGCGGCCCACGACACCGACGACCACGGCGAAGATGAGGATGAGCGTCGTCCAGATGATGCCGATCTTCGCGGACTTTTTGAGGGATTTCTGGCTCTCGACGGACATGAAGCGGATGATGATGTGGGGCATGCCGAAGTAGCCGATGCCCCAGCCGAGGCCGGAGACGATGTCCTTCCAGCTCGCCGCGAAGGCCCAGAAGCCCTCGGTCTCCTGCGCGATCTGCGCGGCGGAGGAGGCGCCGGCGGTGTCCAGCATGAACGCCGCGAAGATCGGGGCGATCAGGAGCGCGCCGAGCATGAGCAGGCCCTGGAAGAAGTCCGTCCAGCAGACCGCGGAGAAGCCGCCGAGGAAGGTGTAGCTGATGATGATGACGCCGGCGATGTACATCGCGACGGTGGGGCTCAGTCCCTCGATGACGGTGCTGAACAGCGTGCCGCAGGCCTTGATGCTGGAGGCGGCGTAGATGGTGTAGGCAAACAGGAAGATGACCGCGCAGATGATCTGCACCGCCTTCGACTTGGAGAGGAAGCGGTTCGTCAGATACTGGGGGATGGTGATGGAGTCGTTCGCCACGATGGAGAAGCTCCGCAGGCGCGGCGCCTCGAGGATCCAGCTCAGGGCGTAGCCGATGGCGAGGCCGATGGCGATCCACACCTGGCCGAGACCGAGGGCGTAGATGGAGGCGGGCAGGCCCATGAGCACCCAGGCGCTCATGTCCGACGCGCCGGCGGACAGCGCCGATACCCAGGGACCCATGGCGCGGCCGCCGAGGAAATAGCCCTTCTCGCCGGTGTTCTTGCTGCGAAGGAAGAAATGCACGCCGATGCCGATCATAAAGATCAGGTACAGCACAAAAACGATGAGTTCCGAGATCTTCATTGGTTCGCTCCTCTTGTTGGATTCCGTGGCATTATAGCACACATAAAACAAGACGTAAATACAGAACGTAGTATAGAATAAAGTCTATACTACGTTCTTTGATCATCATAAAAAACGGGATGAGATCGATAGTTTTTATAAAGAACGAAAGAAAAACGATACATGAGACGAATTGGTTTTACGGGGCTGCGCGATAGCCCTCCAGCAGGAGGGGGAGCATATCCGCCGCGTATTTCGAGAGGGCGTATGCGCCGTTCTGGAGGCACCAGTCGTACATCAGCGCCCGCTCAAACATGGCATAGGCGGAGACGATCTCGTTCGCGGTGCGGTCCGCCCGGAGCTCGCCGCGCTCCTGGCCACGCCGGACGATGCCGTGCAGGAGCTTGAAGTAGGTCCGGTTCCGGTCCAGCAGGTGGCGCTCGCCCCGGGTGACGAGCTGGCTCGACAGCAGCCGGGCCAGCAGCTCGGTGGCGACGCTGTTGTCGATCATGCTAAAGAGCTCGCGGTTGAGGTATAACAGCGCCTCCACGGCGTCCATGTCCGGGTCCATGGTCTCCCGCAGCTCCTCGTATTTCTCGTCGAACAGCACGGAAAGCGACCCCAGCAGGGCATCCTTCCCCTCGAAGTAGTGGTAGAACGAGCCCTTGGAGGTCTCCGATTCGAAGACGATGTCCTCCACGGTGGTGTTTTCGTAGCCCTGCTCGTAAAACAGCTTCCACGCCGCCGCAACGATGCGGCCCTTGGTGTTCCGTCCGCTCTTCTTTGGCATGGGTCCCACCCGCCTTTCCGGTTTGCATCCGCCGCCATTATAACCCCAAAGGCAGGGAAATGGCAATCCCGCAGGCAAGGATCGGCGCTCCCGGTGGGATCACAGAGCCGCGGGGGAGCTCGGGGGGGCAAAGAGCCCGCCTCGATTTGAATGGATGCTTTTGCCTCCGGCAAAAGCAATCCCGCTCCCGGTCGAAGCCGGGAGCGGGATCACCGCCACAGGACCCGAGAGGGTCACTGCAAATTGTCTTTGTTGGAGAAGTGCTCCTTCGTGAGCTGGATGACCACCCCGGACAGGCCCAGCAGGGCGATGAGGTTCGGGATCGCCATGAAGCCGTTGAGGGTGTCCGCGATGTCCCAGACGATGCTGAGCTTCAGCGTCGCGCCGATGACGACGACGAGCACGAACACGATCTTGTAGCCCATGGAGGCCCGGACGCCGAAGAGGTACTCGAAGCAGCGCACGCCGTACAGGGACCAGCTCAGCAGCGTGGAGAGGGCGAACAGCGTGATGCCGACCGCCACGATGAGGGAGCCGATCCGGCTGCCGAAGACGCCGCCGAAGGCGCCGGAGACGAGCTCCGTGCCGCCGGAGCCGGCCCAGTCGGGGGCGATGGCGCCGGAGCAGTAGCCCAGCAGGACGACGAGGGCCGTCAGGGTGCAGATGACGATGGTGTCCATGAACACCTCGAAGATGCCGTACATGCCCTGCTTGACGGGGTTCGACTCGGAGGAGGCCGCGTGGGCGATGGGCGCGGAGCCGAGGCCGGCCTCGTTCGAGAAGACGCCGCGGGCGACGCCCTTCTGCACGACGGTCTTGAACGCGACGCCGACCGCGCCGCCGAAGGCCGCCTGGACGGTGAAGGCGTTGCCGAAGATCAGGCCGAAGGCCTGGCCGAGGAACCGGATGTTGACGATCAGCACGATGATGGAGGCGAGGATGTAGATGACCGCCATGACGGGCACGAGCTTCTCCGTGACTTGGCCGATGCGCTTCAGACCGCCGATGATGACGAGGGCCACGATGACGGCGGCGATGACGCCGATGACGATGCTGGAGACGGGCACGTTCTGCCCGAACAGCAGGACGGAGCTGGCCTCCACGTTGCCGCCGAAGGCGTCGATGGCGGTGTTGATGGAGGAGGCGATGGTGTTGATCTGGGTCATGTTGCCGATGCCGAAGGCGGCGAGGGCGCCCAGGACGCAGAACACGCTGCCGAGCCAGGCCCAGCCCTTGCCGAGGCCGTTCTTGATATAGTACATCGGACCGCCGACCCAGTCGCCGTGATCGTTGCGCTCGCGGTACTTCACGGAGAGAAGCACCTCGGCGTATTTCGTGACCATGCCGAAGAGGGCGGAGATCCACATCCAGAAGACCGCGCCGGGACCGCCGGCCACGATGGCGCCGGTGACGCCGGCGATGTTGCCGGTGCCGACGGTGGCGGCCAGGGCGGTGGTGACGGCCTGGAGCGGTGTGACCTCACCGCTGCCGGCGGCCTGCTTTTTGAAGATCTTTCCAAAGGTGTTCCGCATCCAGTAGCCGAGGCGGCTGAACTGGATGAACCCGACGCGAATGCTCAGGTAGACGCCCGTGCCGACCAGCAGGACCAGCATGACGGGACCCCACGCAAAGCTGTCGAGTTTTCCGACGAGTTCCGCAAATGTCATGGTATTCATTCCCTTCCTGTATTTTCCGGGCGGGTGTCCCGCCCTGGGAAACAAAAAATGAGCGTACCGATACCGATATGCTCAGGCAAACCGAAGCCCCGCCGGGGGGGGAACGATGATTCTGTCCTTTTGCCTGAGAGATTGAACGGGAGAGGTCTCCGTCTTGCCCCTTCGGCCCCCGCGGTGAAGCGGGTGTCTCCAGAATGCGATCGGCCTGCAGTCTGCTTTGCCTGATAATGTTATTCCTTCGGCGGCGCCGTTCCCGGCGCTCTTTTCTGTAGGTTTCTTCTCGCCTTATTTGGTTTTCTTCTGTGCCTCACAAGAATTACTTATTATTATAGGGGCTGGCGAACGGATTTTCAATTAGAAATCGATGATAGAAGGTGCTGAAAAATGCGGGGCCCTCTTGTGCACATTCACAAATTGTTCATATTTTGTCAGAAGCCCTCCGCCTGCTTTGACAATCCCCCGCCATTGGGGTATGATAGGATATGCTAACATAGTAAGGAGTTTTCCTATGGAACAATATAATGTAACGGGCATGAGCTGCGCGGCATGCTCCGCCCGGGTGGAGAAGGCGGTATCCGCCGTGCCGGGGGTGACCTCGTGCGCCGTGAGCCTCTTGACGAACTCCATGGGCGTGGAGGGCACGGCGTCCCCGGCGGCGATCGTCCGGGCCGTGGAGGAGGCGGGCTACGGCGCCTCCCCCAAGGGCGCGGAGGGACCGAAGCCCGCGGAGGACGCCCTGGCGGACCGGGAGACGCCCCTTCTCAAAAAGCGGCTTCTGGCGTCGGTCCTGTTTCTCGCGGCGCTCATGTATATTTCCATGGGGCACCACATGTTCGGCTGGCCCCTGCCCGCCCTGCTGCACGGCTCCCCCGCCGGGATCGGCGTTTTGCAGATGCTCCTCGCCGCGATCCTGATGGTCGTCAACCAGCGGTTTTTCATCAGCGGCTTTCAAAGCGTCCGGCACGGCGCTCCCAACATGGACACCCTCGTCGCCATGGGCTCGGGCGTGTCCTTCCTGTGGAGCGTGTGGGTGCTGCTGGGCGTCTGCCGCGCCCAGGCGGACGGAAATCCCGCGGCCGCCATGGACGGGCTCGGCGGGCTCTACTTTGAGTCCGCGGGCATGATTGTGACCCTCATCACCGTCGGCAAGACCCTGGAGGCCCGGGCCAAGGGCCGGACCACCGACGCCCTGCGCTCGCTCATGCGGCTCGTGCCCCAGACCGCCGTGGTCCTGCGGGACGGGCGGGAGACGGAGGTCCCCGTGGCCGAAGTCGCGGTCGGGGACCGGTTCGTCGTGCGTCCGGGGGAGAGCGTCCCGGTGGACGGCGTCATCCTCGAGGGGAGCACCGCCGTGAACGAGGCCGCCCTCACCGGGGAGAGCCTTCCCGTGGACAAGGCCCCGGGGGACGCGGTCTCCGCCGCCACGGGGAACCTCTCGGGCTTCATCACCTGCCGCGCCTCCCGGGTGGGGGAGGACACGACCCTCGCCCAGATCATCCGCCTCGTCAGCGACGCCGCCGCCACCAAGGCCCCCATCGCGAAGCTGGCGGACCGGGTGTCCGGCGTGTTCGTCCCGGCGGTCATCGGCGTGGCGGCCCTGACGCTCCTGATCTGGCTCCTGGCCGGACAGACGGCGGGCTACGCCCTGGCCCGGGGCATCGCCGTGCTGGTCATCAGCTGCCCCTGCGCGCTGGGGCTCGCCACCCCCGTGGCCATCATGGTGGGCAGCGGCCTCGGGGCGAAAAACGGCATCCTCTTCAAGACCGCCGTCTCCCTGGAGCAGGCCGGGCGGGTGAAGCTCGTGGCGCTGGACAAGACCGGCACCATCACCTCCGGCGACCCGCGGGTGACGGACGTGCTGCCCGCGCCGGGCGTGACGGAGGACGAGCTTCTGCGCGTCGCCTGCGCGGCCGAGAAGCGCAGCGAGCATCCCCTCGGGCGCGCCGTGGTCCGGTACGGGGAGGAGCGGGGCCTGCCGGTCCCGGAGCCCTCCGCGTTCACGGCCCTTCCGGGCAGCGGCCTCACCGCGGAGGTGGAGGGCGCGTCGGTGTCCGCCGGGAACCGGAGCTTCATCGGGACGGTAACGACCCTCTCCCCCGACGCGCTCGCCGCGGCGGAGCTCCTCGCCGCCGAGGGCAAGACCCCGCTGTTCTTCTGCCGGGAGGGGAAGCTCCTCGGCACCGTCGCCGTCGCGGACGTGCTGAAGGAGGACAGCGTCGAGGCCATCCGCCAGCTCCGCGGGATGGGCCTGTACGTCGTCATGCTGACCGGCGACAACGAGCGCACCGCCCGGGCCATCGGCGCCCAGGCGGGCGTGGACGAGGTCATCGCCGGGGTCCGGCCGGAGGGCAAGGCCGCGGCCGTGCGGCGGCTGCGCGAGCTCGGCCCCGTGGCCATGGTGGGCGACGGCATCAACGACGCCCCGGCCCTGACCGCCGCGGACGTGGGCATCGCCATCGGCGCGGGCACGGACGTCGCCATCGACGCGGCGGACGTGGTCCTCATGCAGAGCCGCCCGCTGGACATCCCCGCCGCCATCCGCCTGAGCCGCGCCGCCCTGCGGAACATCCGCGAGAACCTTTTTTGGGCGTTTTTCTATAACGTCATCGGCATCCCCCTGGCGGCAGGCGCGTTCGTCTCCCTGCTGGGGTGGGAGCTCGACCCCATGTTCGGCGCGGCGGCCATGAGCCTGTCGAGCTTCTGCGTCGTGACGAACGCCCTGCGGCTGAACCTCTTCCGCCTGCGGGATCCCCGCCGCGACAAGCCCGTCAAAAACCCGGTGCTCTCTCTCGGAGAGCCCGCCGAGAACAACAACGAACCGGAGGAAACAAGCATGGAAAAGACCCTGAAGATCGAAGGCATGATGTGCATGCACTGCGAGGCCCGCGTCAAGAAGGCGCTGGAGGCCGTGGAGGGCGTGAGCTCCGCCGACGTGAGCCACGAGGCCGGCACCGCCGTGGTGCACCTCGCCGCTGCCGTGGAGGACGGCGTCCTCACGAAGGCCGTGGAGGACCAGGATTACAAGGTCCTCGGTGTGATGTGACCGGCCGAAAAGCCGGGAGAGACGCACGTTCTATGAAGCCCATCGCAAACGATCTGACCCAGGGCGGCGTGTTCCGCAAGCTCTGGACCTTCACCCTGCCCTTCATCGGCGCGAACCTTTTGCAGACGCTGTACGGCATGGCGGACCTCTATATCGTCGGGCGGTACGCCGCCACAGCGGACGTGTCGGCGGTCTCCGTCGCGGGCACGGTCGTCGCCACCTTCCTCATGCTGCTCATCGGCCTGTCCGTCGGCGCGACGGTGGTGGTGGGGCAGCGCTTTGGCGCGGGGGACAAGGAATCCCTCGCCTCCGTGTCCGCCACGGCCTTCACCCTGGCCTGGATCGCGGGCGTGGGGCTCATGGTGGTCGTGGCCGCCCTGTCCGTACCGCTGCTCGGCTGGATCAACACCCCCGCGGAGGCCATGCCCGGCGCCATCGCCTATATGCTCATCTGCAGCGTGGGGTATGTGTTCCAGTCGGTCTACAACATGCTCTCGGGCATCCTGCGGGGCGTGGGGGACTCCAGGTCGCCCCTGCTGTTCGTGGGCCTGTCCACCGCCTTCAACATCATCGGGGACATCCTCCTCGTGGGGGTGTTCGGCCTCGGCGCCGCCGGCGCGGCCATCGCCAC
>CAJOIG010000046.1 GCA_905234575.1 uncultured Oscillospiraceae bacterium | reverse complement strand
ACGCTCCCCGCGAGGCAGCCGGGAGCAAAGACCGCCGTGCCGGTGAACTTGCCCTCGACGGGCGCCGCGCCGAGCTGACGCTCCACGTCGCCCATCTCCCGGTCCACGAGGGGCAGGTCGATGAATCGGGTGTGCAGGTCGGCCAGGGAGGCGCTGCTGCCGTACATGGAGGTGACGAGCTCGCCCTCGTGGGCGGAGTAGGTCGTCGAGAGGCCGTACTGCCCGGCCAGCGTGCGGTAGAGCACGCCGTTCGTGTTCGCGTAGACCCGTTTCACGCGGGTATGCTCCGCGATGACCTGCTCGAGGACCAGCTTCGGGTGGCGTTCGCCCACGTCCTCCCGGAACTCCCGCAGCCGCTCGAACAGCGCGTCGGCGTCGGGCTCGGGCGCGCCGAGGGTGAAGTCCCGCGTTTTCGGGCCGGGAGCGAATTCCCGTGCCTCGTCCGGGGCGGCGCTCTCCGCGGAGGCCAGCGCGTCCCGGACTGCGGCGCGGAGGGTGTCCTCGTCAAAGCGGTTCACCGCGACGCTGCCCTGGCGGCGGTCCTTGAGCACGGTGACGGAAACGCTCCGGTCAAAGAGCGTCCGCATCAGGGAGAACTCCCCGCCGTCGATGTTGAACTCCCGGGTCTCGGCGTCCGAGAGAACGCACTGGGCGTCGTCCGCGCCGGATTCCTTTGCGATACGGAGCACGAGCTCCGCGAGGCTTTGCAGCTTTTCCATGTCAGCGACCTCCTATGGTGATGCGGCAGCGCAGCGCGGGGCCGCCCATGCCGACGGACATGGGCTGCTTCTTGCCGCAGAAGCCGGAGCTTGCCCAGGTCACGGTGTCGGAGACCATGTCCACGGTCTTCAGCATCTCGAAGGCCACGCCGGAAACGGTGGTGTCCAGCAGGGCGCGGCCGAGCTTTCCCTTTTTGATCTCGTAGCCCATGGTCACGCCGAACATGAACTCGCCCGTGGTGTCCGCCTGGCCGTTGCCGGAGGCGATGAGGTAGTACCCGTCGTCCACGGAGGCGATCATGTCCTCGAGCCTGTCCGTGCCCGGGTGGATGGCGGTGTTCCGCATGCGGATGAGGGGCTCGTCGGAGAAGAGCCACGCCCGGGCGTTTCCGCCGGGGGCCATGCCGTACCGGCCGGCGCTCTCCCGGCTGTTCATATAACCCGTGAGGATGCCGTTTTGGATGAGGGGCACGTCCTCCGCGGGGGTGCCCTCGTCGTCCACGAACACCGGGAGCGGACAGCGCTCCCCGAAGGCGTGGTGGGCGAAGTCCGTCATGGTGACCTTGTCGGAGGCCACGCGGCGGCCGAGGCAGTGCGCGGCGACGCTGCCGCCGGCGACGATGTCCGCCTCCACGGTGTGTCCCACGGCCTCGTGGGACAGCATCCCGGTCATCATGCCGCCGAGGACGACGGTCTTTTCCCCGGCGTCCGCGTAGACGCCCTCGCGCTTTTTCATGACGTGCCCGTACAGCTCGTCGATCTTCTCGTCCAGCGCGGCGGGATCGGAAAAGTTCTGCCGGAAGCCGCCCTCGCCGCCCGCCACGGTGAAGAGCTCCACCGGCACGCCGGACGGAGTCTCCGCCGTCAGGAAGACGTAGCAATAGCAACGGGGCGCGAGACGGTGGGCGTCCGTGCCCTGGGAGACGCGCAGCAGCTTTTCCATGGAGTCCTCGTAGACCACGATCCGGCGGCTGACGAGGTTCTTGTACCGCGCGGCGACGCGGGCGTCCAGCGCCTGGGCGAAGTCGAGATAGGCGCTCTGCGGCGCGTCGTCGAGGTCCGGGTCCGGGGCGAGGGTCCGGCGGTCCACGGTGGGGAGCGGCCCGCCGTTTTTCCGCACATGCCGGTCCATGAAGTCGGCGTTTTCCGCCGTGGCCCGCAAGACCGCCCGGGCTGCCTCGGGGGTGTATTCCGCCATGGACGAGAAGCCGTACACGCCGTTTTTATAGACCCGGGCGCTGACGCCGGACACGTCCGTGCGGACGTTCTGGATGAGATTCCCGGACAGCAGGACGACCCGGCGCGTGCGGTTTACCTGTCCGCGCAGCTCGGTGTGGGCGCCGTCGGGAAAGAGCGCCCGGCAGGGGGTGAGGATGTCTTCGAGCATGATGATCTCCTTGCGATTGGATTGGTTCAGTCAAAAAACGTGGGCTTTGCCGGGTCGAGCCAGGCCTCGTAGCACAGGCGCAGCTCCTCCGGCGTGGTCTTCTGCAGGGCCAGGGGCTCCGGCAGCGCATCCAGGGAGAAATACCCGGATTCCGTCGTCTCGGTGTTCGGCTGGAACTGCCCGCCGAGCACGGTGCAGAGGACGAAGCACAGGATGATCTTGCGTCCGTACCGGGGGTTATTGTGCTTGTCCCGGTCGAGGACGGCGGCGAGCCGGTCGGCGCGGACGGTGAGTCCCGCCTCCTCCCGGACTTCCTTCACGGCGTTTTCGAGGATGGACTGGTCCACGTCCACCCAGCCGCCGGGCAGCGCCCACATCCCGGACGCCTCCCGCACCAAAAGGACCCGGCCGTCGTCGTCAAAGATGGCGGCGCGGGTGTCGAGCTTGGGGGTGAGATACCCAGAGTCCGAGGCGAAAAGCTCCCGGGCCTTTTCGAGGGGCAGGTCCGTCATGTGGGCCGTGATCTCCGTCGCGATCTCCTGGATGCGCTCGTAGCGCTCCTTGTCGAACACGTTGGAGCCGTAGTAGATTCCCGCCTGGGCAAGGCTCTGCAGCTCGTTTGCCCAGTGCAGCCATCGATCGTGCTGGTCCATATCGTACCTCGTTTTTGTTCAGATTATCCGACCCCGAAGAGCCACAGGCTCCACAGGGCAAAGGCCTCGCGCACGGCGAAGTTCAGCCGCAGGGCGGGGTGGGTGCTGTGCGCCGCGACGCGCACCGGCGTGACGCCGAGCGACCGCGCCATGTAGCACAGGCGGCAGAGATGGTACTCCGTCGAGCAGAGAGCCACCCGTCCGTTCGGGTCGCCGCCGCGCTCGGCGATGACGCGCATAGAAAAGAGCAGGTTTTCGTAGCTGGAGGTGGAGAGCGTCTCCATGAAAAGGCGCTCCGGCGCGACGCCCCGGGCGGTGAGCCAGTCGTACATTGCCTCAGCCTCGGAGATGTCCTCGCCGTCCCCCTGCCCGCCGGAGAGGATGGCGACGCCGTCCGGGTGGTCCGTAAGCCACGCGAGGGCGGCGTCCGTCCGCTCGGTCATGGCGAGGGAGGGCGTCGTCCCGTGGACCGCCGCGCCGAACACGATGAGATACGGCGCGTCGGTATCCTCGTCCGAGCGGCCGTCCCGCCAGACCGGGACCTCCGCGACCGTGAACAGGACGAGCCCGACGGTGAGCACAGCCGTCATGGCGACGGCGAGGAGCTTCGCCGCTTTCGTTTTCCATCGGTCCATCAGCCCGTAGAACGCGAGCACCGCCGCAAGACAGACGAAGAGCAGCGCGGAAAACTGGAAGCCCACGGCGACGAACCGCAGGAGAAACGCGAGGAAGAGGCATCCCAGGGAGCCGAGGAACAGGAGCTTCGGCCGGGTCATTCCGCCAGCGCCTCCCAGCGCTCGTACAGGGCGTCCAGCTCCGCCTGCACCGCCTGCCGCGTCTCGGAAAGCTCGAGGAGCTTCTGGTAGTCAGAGGAAAATTTTTCCTCCTCGGCGGCGACGGCGGCGAGGGCCGCCTCCTTCTTTTCGATCTCCCGCTCCACCCGGGCGAGCTCCTTCGCGGTGTTTTTTGGCTTCGGGGACTTCGGCTCCGGGGCCTTTTTCGCGGCCTTGACCTCCTGCTTTTTCGCCGCCCGCGAAAGCTCCAGCTGCCGGGCCTTGTACGCCTGGTATTCGGGATAGCCCCCTCGAAAGTCCGTGAGGGTCCCGTCCTTCAGCTCCCATACCCGGGTAGCGAAGGCGTCCACGAACCAGCGGTCGTGGCTGACGAACAGGAGCGTGCCCTCGTAGTCGGCCAGGGCCTCCTCGATCCACTCCCGGCTCGCGATGTCCAGGTGGTTCGTGGGCTCGTCGAGGATGAGGAAGCTCACGTCCCCCTTCATGAGCATGCACAGGCGCAGGCGGCTCTGCTCCCCGCCCGAGAGGGTCCCGACGGTCTTCAGCGCGTCCTCCCCCGCGAAGTGGAAGGCGGCGAGCCGGTCCCTGGCCTCCTGGGGCGTGGCCTTGATGTCGTAAATGAGGGTGTCGAGGGCGGAGCGCTCCGGGTGCTCGAAGGTGACGAGCTGGGGCAGATACGCCGTCTTCACCGCGGGGCCGAGGCGAGCATAGCCGTCATCGGGGGTCTCCTCGCCCAGGATGAGCTTCACGAGGGTGGATTTGCCGGAGCCGTTGTCGCCCATGATCGCGACGCGCTCCCCCGGCTCGATGAGGAGCTCGAGGTCCGAAAACAGCGTCCGCTCGCCGAAGCGCTTGGTCAGTCCCTCGATCACGAGGACCTCGTCGCCCCGAAATTCCTGCTCGGAGAATCGGGCCCGCAAGCGCTTTTCCTTCTGAGGCTTCGGCGCGGTCTGCAATTTTGCAATGCGCTTTTCCATGGAGAAGGCCCGCTTGTGCAGCTTGTCGTTGCCCATGAACGCCCAGAGGTGCAGCTTGTCCGCCGCGGCCTCGAGATGGGCGATCTCCTTCTGATTCTTCTCGTACTGGGCGAGGAGCTCGTCGTACCGCCGCTGCCGCTCCGTGACGAAGAAGCTGTAGTTGCCGGAGTAGAACTCGCACTGCCCGCCCACGAGCTCGATGCAGCGCTGGGCGATCGTGTCGAGAAACCACCGGTCGTGGCTGACGGTGAGGACCGTGCCCTTGAAGCGGAGCAGAAAGTCCTCGAGCCATTCCGTGCTCTTGAGGTCCAGGTGGTTCGTTGGCTCGTCGAGAAGGAGGATGTCCGTGTCCTCCAAAAGGAGCCGCGCCAGGTTCACGCGGGTCTTCTCGCCGCCGGAGAGCCGGTCGAAGGGCCGGGCCCGCAGGGCGGGGGAGAGGTCGAGGCCGTTTGCCACCCGCTCTTTTTCCCGGTCCGCGCTGTAGCCCCCGAGACGCTCGAAGTCCGCGGCGAGGGCGTCGTATCTCCGCAGGACGGCACTGGAGGCGTCCTCCGTCATGGCGGCCTCCAGCGCGGTCATCTCCCCGCGCAGGGCGTCGAGCTGCCGGAAGGCCGTGTTCAGCACGTCCTCCGTGGTGTAGCCCGCGGGATAGACGGGAATCTGGGAGATGAGGCCGACGCGCTTTTTCGGCGCGAGGAAAACTGTCCCCTCGTCGGGGGAAAGCTCGCCGGTGAGCAGGCGCAGAAGCGTGGTCTTGCCCGCGCCGTTCGTGCCGAGCAGCGCCACGCGCTCGCCCTCGTTCACGTCGAAGCAGACGCCCTTGAGGATGTCGTTCCCGCCGAAGGATTTTTTTACGTTGTGTAGGGAAATGTCGATCATAGTCTTATCCGAAAACCGCCTGCTGCAATACCGTGTTGGCGATGGGGGAGGCGACGCCGTAGCCGCTGCCGCCGTGCTCCACGAGGACAACGAAGGCCAGGGGCGCGTCGCTGTTTGTCAGAAAGCCCGCAAACCACGCGTGGCTCGTGCCGTCGCCGAACTCCGCGGTGCCGGTCTTCGCGTGCATTTCGAGGCCGGGATAGTTCCAGGCGCCGTAGTTGTTCTCCACGTTGTAGCTCATCATGGAGCGGAGCTGCCGGGCCGTGTCCGAACGCATGAGGCGCTCCGTGCCGGTGATGGCGCCCGCGAGGATGGTGGGCTCCTTCACGACGCCGTCGTTCGCGATGGCGCCCATGAGCCGCAGAAGGGAATAGGGCACGATGAGGTCGTTGTACTGCCCGATGCCCTCCCAGGCGACGTTCCCGCGGTCGCTGCCGGCGTCCTCCACGCTGCCCGCGGCGGTGGGGATTCCGTTCAGCTCATGGGGCGTGGTCAGACCGTACCGCTCCGCGTACTCCGCGATGACGTCCCCGCCGAGCTCGAGGGCGATCTGGGCGAAGGCGCAGTTGCAGGAGTGGGCCAGAGCCTCCTCCACCGTAAGACTGCCGTGGGTGCCGGTGCAGGTGACGGTGGTCCCGTCCACGTCCATGGTCCCCTCGCAGGTGAAGGTCCGGCTGTATAGGTCCGGGATGTTCTCGATGGCGGCGGCCAGGGTCACGAGCTTGAACACGGAGCCCGGCACGAAGCTCGCGCTGATGGCGCGGTTGATGTACGCGCCCTCGTAGGCGGGGTCGTCCGGGTCGAAGCCGACGTTCGGGTCGTAGGACGGGGAGGACGCCATGCACAGGATCTCCCCGGTCTCGTAGTTGTACACGAGGACCGTGCCCTTTCGTCCCGCCAGGGCCTCGTACGCCGTGACGTTCAGGTCCGCGTCGATGGAGAGCTTCACGGTGCCGCCGTCGCCGGTGGTGCCTCGGAGGAGATTGTAGCCGACGAGCTTTGCCCGGAAGGCGCTCAGCGCCCCGGTGCCGATGCTGCCGCTCTGCTCGCCTACGACGTGCAGGCAGGCCCGGCGCACGGCGGCGTCCTCGGCGTAGCCGAAGGCGGTCTCCCCCGCGAAGGCGAGGCGGACGCCGTCCCGGTCCGTCACCGTGCCGCGGTTCAGCGCGCCGTTCGCGTAGACGCTGTCGTTCGCGTAGAACACCGCCCAGTCGCCGCCGTCCCGGACGAGGCGGAAAATGTAGATTCCCATGCCCAGCAGGATGAGCCCGGCCAGCAGCATGGCCGCGAAGGAGCGGGTGGTCACTTTTTTCATGGTCCCGCCTCCTTACCGCGCGGCCTCGGGGTCGTCCCGATGCCAGCCGTCGCCGTCATCATCGTCAGAATCATCGTACGCGGGGCCGTCGTCCTCCTCCACGCCCGCGCCGCCGGAGAAGCGCTCGGCGCGCTTGACGGCAAAGGAGGCGTTCGCCCGGTTGTCCGCGCCCTTCACGAACGCGAGCAGCGCCCAGCAGGCGAGGAGGCTCGAGCCGCCCCGGGACACGAAGGGGAAGGTCACGCCGGTAAACGGCAGGATGTCCATGGAGCCGAATACGTTCAGCGCGAGCTGGACCATCATCATCGTCACCGCGCCGCAGGCCGCGATGACGAAGTAGGACGAGCGGTTGCCGGAGGCGTTTTTCACCACGAAGGCGGCGAGAGCCAGCACGGACGCCACGCAGCACAGCCCCGTGAGAAGCCCAAGCTCCTCGCACACGACGCCGAAGACCATGTCCGTGTCGCCCGCGACGATGTCCACGAGCCAGCCGTTTCCCGCGCCGTGCCCGAAAAAGCCGCCGCCCGCCGCCGCGCTCATGGCCCGGACCTGCTGATACCCCGCGCCGTAGACGTCCTCCCAGACGTGCCCCCAGGTCTGGAAGCGGGCGATGACGTAGGGCTTCACCGTCAGCACGAGGAACACGCCGAGGGCCGCCGCCGCGAGGGCGAGGAACACCGTCGCGAAGCTGCCGGAGCGCATAAACGAGATCACGAGAAACGCCGTGAAAAACACCACCGCCGTGCCGAAGTCGCTCATGAGCGCGAGCGCCCCGACGCAGGCCGCGGAAAAGCCGATGAAGAACAGCAGGTTCCGGTTCACGAACAGCCGGTCCAGCGTCGCCGCGCCGGCGTAGATGTAGAGGATCTTCACGAACTCCGACGGCTGGAAGGAGAAACCCGCGATCTCCACCCAGTTCTGGGCGCCGTTCGTGACCTTGGCGAGGACGAGGTTCAGGGCGAGGAACGCCAGCGCCAGCACCAGCGCGGGCAGGCGCAGCTTTTTCATCCGCCGCAGATCCCGCATCCAGATGCCGAAGAAGAGGAACAGGCCGATGCCGGCCGCGAGGAAGATGAGCTGCTTCACGACGGCGCCCGGCACGGAGGACACCGCGACGGAAAAGCCGATGGTGGAGAGGAAAAAGCCGAGAAGCTCCGTCTCGAAGCCCCGCTGACCGGAGGCCCGCAGGACGGCGAGATACACCCACTCGAACACACACAGCGCGCCGAAGCCCATCGCCGCGAGGACCCCCGCGTCGGGATTGTAGACGAGCTGCTCCAGCGCGAGGAGGATGTTCAGCACGTTCAGAAGGAGAACCGTTCCCGCGGGACGCACGAGCCGTCCGGGCTTGTGCCGGTATTTCAGCAGGGAAGCGCGCTCCTCCTCCGTCAGGTCCACGAACCGGGCGGGCACGTCCCCGAGGGTCAGCACGTCCGCGTCCTCGATGGGCAGGCCGCCGGGGCCGACGTGCTCGCCGTTTACCTGCGTTTCGCCCCGGCCGAGGTCATAGACCGTCCACGCGCCGTCCGCGTCCCGGATGAGGCAGGCGTGGAGCTTGTCGATGCTCTCGTGCTCGATGCAGGCGTCCGTATTGCGGGCCCGGCCGACGATGCACTCCCAGTGCCGCAGCGGGACCATGATCTCGCCGGGAAGGTAGAGGTAGGCCCAGGTCTCGGGCTCGTAGCGCTCCCGGAGCATGCTCCGCACGCAGCGCACCACGACGGCGATGCACAGCAGCGGAACGATATAGCGGGCGAGGTTCGCCAGAAACGCGGCGCCCTCGCCGAAGATCAGCTCGGTCAGTTCCAAGAAAGGCTTCTCCCTTCCGATGGTTACAATTTGCTGTTGACATTATACTATTCTGTAATTAAAATGTAAACTATGAAACGAAAAACCCTGTTTTGGGCGGCGCTTTTGGCGGTCATCGCCCTGGGAGCGGGAGCCTGGTGGTCCCTTGCGCCCCGGAGCGGGACCGTCGCCGCTGTGTATGTGGACGGCGAGCTGTACGGGACCTACGACCTCACCGCCGCCGTGATCCCCTACGAGGTCACCGTGACGACGGAGCGGGGCTTCAACACCCTTCGGATCGCCCACGGCGGCATCTGCGTGGCGGAGGCGGACTGCCCCGGCCAGGACTGCGTGCGCCAGGGCGAGATCCATGACAGCCTCATCCCCATCGTCTGCCTGCCCCACCGAATCGTCATTGAGATCGAAGAATGAGCCGAACGAAAAAACTCGTATTCATGGCGCTCCTGACGGCCATCTCCCTGGGCATCTGGGTCCTGGAGGCGCAGATCCCGCCGCCGGTCCCCGTGCCGGGGGTGAAGCTGGGCCTTGCGAGCGTCGTGACCCTCGCGGCGATGGCGCTGCTGGGCCGGAAGGAGGCGCTTGCCGTGCTGCTCGTCCGGGTGTTTCTCGCCTGCCTGTTCGCGGGCAGTTTCTCCGCCATCCTGTTCTCGCTGACGGGGGGCGTGCTGTCCTGGGCCGTCATGGCGCTGACCGTCGGCCTGTTTGAGGAGCGGCTCCTCTGGGTCGTGAGCGTGTTCGGCGCGGTCGCCCACAATGCGGGCCAGCTGCTCGCCGCCGTCGCCGTGACGCGGACCCCGGCCCTGTTTGCCTACGGCCCGGCGCTGCTTGTCTCCGCCATCCTCACCGGCGTCTTCACCGGCGTCGCCGCCCTGTATCTCATCCGCGCCCTGAAAAAGCGCATCCCGAAGGAGGATCCCACATCCCGATGATCGACCGCAAAGCGCTGAAACGAAATGCACGGGAGGCCATCCGGGCCACCCGGCCCCATCCTGCGTGGGTGACGCTGGCCGCCCTCGTCATCCTGCTCGTGACCCAGGTGCTGAGCCTTGCCGTCACCGGCGATCTGGAGCTCTACCGCGGCCTCTGGCAGAGCGCCATGGCCGGCGAGCTTGGCGGGCTCACGGACGCTGTCCTCAACGGCGGAATCGCCGTGCAGAGGAGCATCGGCTTCGTGCCCTGGATCCTGAACCTGGCCCTCACCCTCATGACCATGGTCATCTCCATGGGCTATTCGCTCTATGCCCTGCGGGTGCACCGGCGGGCCAATCCCGGCTTCGGGGATGTGTTCGACGCCTTCGGCTTCTTCTTCCGGGTGGTGATCCTGTCCGTGCTGCGGAGCCTCATCCTGTCCGCGCTCTCGGGCATCTATGTCTTTCTCGCCACCTTTGCCGGGACCTTTTTCGATCCCGTCGCTGCGGCGTTCCTGTGCCTGCCGGCGCTGATCCCGATGCTCCTCGCGAGCTACGCCTACCGCCTCGCGGATTTCCTCGTGTTCGATCACCCGGACTATTCCGCGTTCCAGTGCCTCGCCCTCAGCCGCATGGCGATGCACGGCCGGAAGTGGGAGCTGTTCAAGCTCGACCTGAGCTTTTTGGGCTGGATCCTTCTGGAGCTCATCCCCTTCGCGGTCCTCTGGGTGCGGCCGTAT
>CAJOIG010000045.1 GCA_905234575.1 uncultured Oscillospiraceae bacterium | reverse complement strand
TCCGCGGCAAGGGAATCGTAGTGCTCCTTGGCGAAAAACGCCTCCACCGCCTCCGCCGGGTCCTGGCCCGAGGCGGCGACGGCAAAGCCGAGCTGGATGGCGATCTCGCGAGCGGCGGTTCTTTTCATGGGGTTCCTCCTGTGGAACGATGGGTTTGGCACAAACACGACAAGGAGCCCCAGGGTATGGGGCTCCGCGGATCGTGTGCGGTTATTATTTATCGAAGGCGACGCCGGTCACGTGGACGTTCACCACGGCGCTCATGCCGGTGACGGACTCCACCTCCCGGCAGACGGCCTCCTGCACGCGCAGCGCCACGTCCGTGATGCTGCCGCCGAGACGGACGTTCACGATCACGTCGATGGTGACCTTGTCGTCGATGAAGCGGATCTTGAGGCCCTTCTGGGGCGCCTTGCGGCCGAAGAGCTCCACGAGCTCCGGCGTCGTCGCGTTGCCGAAGCCGGCCACGCCCTCCACCTCCAGAACGGCGGCGCTCACCATGACGGCGACGACGTCCTCCGAGATGTTGATGCTCCCCTTATCCGCGTGCTTCGTGATGTATTCTGCCATAACGGCACCTCCTGTGCTGGGCGTCCGCCGGGGCGGACGCGGGTCATCCTGCATTGCATACAGACACAGAGTACTATATCACATGTCCGCGGAAAAGGAAAGAGGTTTTTGCGCCCGTCAGCTCTTGACCTCGATGATGTTCAGCGCCATGGCGTCGTGGTCCGTGTTCGCAAGCACGGCTTCCGTGATCTGGGCGACCTGCACGTCGGTGAGGCCGTCCAGCGGCGCGGGCACCGCCACCGTCACGCCCTCGTCCGAGACGAAGGCCACGCAGTCGACGAAGCTCTTCGCGAGAAGCTCGTTTTCGAGGAGGTTCTCCTGGAGGTTCCAGGCGGCCATCTCGTTGATCTGCCGCATGGATTCGTCGATGACCTCCTGGGAGGCGTCCGCGTCGGAGCAGGCTGTTTCGAGCAGCTGCAGGGCCTCGTCCCGGGCGGTCTGCCGGGTCAGCCGCGCCTTGTCGAAGTAGATGGACGCGCCGCCGGAGGCTGACGCCGCGAGATAGTCCTCCTGAGCCGCCGCCATGGCCGCGTCCTCCGCCTTCGCCATGGCCGCGTCCGCCGCGCCCCAGCGGCTGTTGTACGACCAGTTCAGATACACCGCGGCGCCCACGAACACCAGCACCGCCGCGATCACGATATTGCGCTTGAGATTACGTTTCACTTTGCTTCCCTCCATGATGATGTCGACAAAAAGATCTGCACGTCGCCCGCGCCGAGCCCCGTATAGCACCGCACGGCCATCGTGACGCGCAGGCGGACCGCCGGGTCCGCCGCTCCCGGGCAGACGACCACGGCGCCGCTCTCCGAAAGAAGGACCCTCGCCGGGCCCACGCCCTCCATCTCCGTCAATACCGACGCGATGCGCGCCTCCTCGCCCGACTCGCCTCCTTCCTCCGCGCCGGCGGAGCCGCCCGAAGCCGGCCACAGCAGCAGCAAAAGCCCCACGCCCGCCACGAGCAGCACATACTTGAAGCCCGCGAGCTTCTCGAGAAGCGGACGGCGCTCAGTCTCCATCGCCCGCCCACTCCTGCCGCTCCGGCGGGATGCCGAGGTCCCGCTCCACCGCCTCCGCGAGCGCCGCGTTTCTCGCGCCGTCCATCGACACGGACCAGGGGTACCAGAGAAGGGCCTCGTCGTCCCAGCGCGCCAGGACCTCCGCGCCGGAAAGCGCCGCGCCCAGCTCCGCCGCTTTGGCACAAATATATGCGGCGCACCGGTCCTGTATGTATATCCGTTCCATCATATTTCCCGCTTCCTCCTCCTTTTCCGTGATGCTCTGCGCCGCGGCCCGGTACTCCGCGAGCCCGGCGGTGAGACTGTCCATGTCGAGCGTCAGGAGCGGCGAAGCCACCGCCATAGCGCACACGAGCCCGCAGGCAAATTTTGTGACCGCGTACACCCGGCCCTTCGGGCAGAGTGCCAGCGCCATAGCGGATAGCACGGACGCCGCGAACACGCCCAAGATCCATTCCCTCATCCCGTCAGCGCCTCCGTTCCGAGAATGACCGACAGAAACAGCATGAAGCCCGCGCACCCAAGAAGCCCGAGGGCCATGCCGCAGCAATCCGCCAGCCGGTCGATGAGTTCCGCCAGGCGCCGGTCCGCGAAGGGCGCCGCCACCGCCGCCGCGGCCTTGAACAGAAGATACCGCAGCCCCAGCCGCAGCATCGGGCCGAGGCAGACGCACAGCACCGCCGCGAGGCCGAAGATCCCCACCGCGCCGCGCAGGAGCTTCGCCCCGGCGAGATAGGCGTCCGAGGCGTCCGCTACGATCTTCCCCACCACCGGCAGCGCCGCCGTGATCGCCGTCTTTACGACGCTGCCCGCCAGCCGGTCCGCGCCGCCCGACAGCACCCCGGACAGGGTGACCGCCAGGGTGAAGACCGTCGCAAGCCCGGTCAGAAGCACGCGGCAGGCCCAGGATAGGAGCTTCACGGGACCGCCCATCGCTCCCTCCGGCAGGGAGGCGTCCGCCGCCGCGACGGCGGCATAGGCAAAGACCGAGGGCAGGACGAGGGTCCGTCCAAGGCCCATGAGCAGATCGAGAAACAGCGCGGACACCGTGTACCGCGCCGCCCCGGAGGCCGCCCTTCCCGCCGCCGCCGAGGCCGCCGCCACGCAGGGCAGCAGCGCCCGGGAGAAATCCTGGAGCTCATCCATGACCGAGGCGACCTCCCGCAGGAGCGTTTTCATATCCCCGAGGCAGGAGCCCAGGATGGCGAGCGCGCCGCCGAGGAGGACATACCCCGGCATCTTCCCGTCGGGGCTCGCCGCCGCAGCCGTGGAGCAGAGGAGCGCCGCTGCCAGCGCGACAAGCGCCCCCCGGGCCGCCTCCCCCACCCGGGCGGATACCTCCTCCGCGCACACCTCCCACAGCCGGGAGAAAAGGCCCTCGTCCTCCGCGACGGAGAGGACCCCGCCGTCCCCCAGAACGGTCCGGGCCGCCTCCGGCAGGGCGGACTCCAGCGCCCCCGTATCCACCGCGAGGGCCGGGACCGACAGCGCCAGACAGAACGCCAGAAACACAAAAAGCCGTCTCATACGAACTCCCGGATGGTGGTCAGGAGCGAGCGCAGGAGGGGCGACGCCGTCACGAGGGCGCAGGCCGCGCCGCAGAGCTCCACGGCGGAGGCGGCGGCGGACTGTCCGGCGTCCCGGCACACGTCCGCGGACAGCCGGGTGACGATGCCGATGCCCACGCACTTGAGCACCGGCCCCACCACGGCGGGACTGAGGCCCGTGTCCTCCCGCACCATGGCGAGGATGTCCGCGAGGCCGGCAGCTAACTGCATGGCAAGGGCGACCCCGAAAAGACTCAGCGCCGCGCTGAGGGCAAGGCCCAGCTCCGGCGCGGACCGCTTCAGAAGCAGGGTCATCACGGCCCCGGCGACACCGGTGACCGCGGCTTTCAAGAGGATCGTCATCCCAGATCGAACAGCTCCTTTATGAGGTCGAACAGGCCCGCGATCTCCCGCACCAGGATGACGAGCACCACCACGAGGCCGGCAATGGTCGTCATGAGCGCCTGCTCGTCCCGGCCGGAGCGGGTCAGCAGCAGATTCAGAACCGCCACGAGGATCCCCACCGCCGCGATCTTGAAGATCAGGTCCACATTCATTCGTTTCGTTCCCTCATTCGTCTCCTCACAGCAGCAGCACCGCCAGGAGCGCGCCCCCCGCCGAAAAGACGCCGAGGCGCACCCGCGTCCGGTCCCGCAGGTTCCGCTCCCTCTCCTCCCGGCGGCGCGAAAGGCGCTCCCGGACCAGTGCCGCGCACGCCGCCTGCTCCTCGGCACCGTAGCGGCCCAGCACCGTCCCGAGCGGCAAAAGCAGCTCCCGCAGCTCTCCGGGCAGGGGTTCCGCCGCCCGCCGCCAGAGGACGGACATCTCCATCCCCGCGGCGAGGCCCGCCGCCACCGTCCAGCAGAAGCGGCCCGCCGGACCGGAAAGCTCCTCCGCGAGCGCGGAAAACAGCTCCGGCAGCGGCGTTTTGAAACGGGTCAGCTCCATGGTCAGCCGCTCGAGGAGCACGGAAAAGCCGTCGAGCACGGCAAGCTCCCGACGCAGCTCTCCGGCGGAAACAAGTCCTGCCAGCACCCCCGCCGCCGCGACCAGCGCGGCTCCGAGGACCCTCAAGGCAGCTCCTCCGCCCGGCAGGACCGGACGCCGCCGCGGCAGGTTACCGTCACACAGCGTCGAAAGGCTCCCGCGTCCAGCAGCATCCGGCAGGCCGGACGCCGTCGGGCGTCCCGGAGGTCCGCTCCGTGGACGGAGGCCAGGAGGGCAACGCCGCAGCCCACCGCCGCTAGGAGCGCCTCCGCCTCCGCGGCATCCGCGATCTCGTCCATGGCGAGGACCTGCGGGTTCATGGACCGCAGGAGCATCCCCGCCGCGGCCGCCTTGGGCACGCCGGTCATCACGTCGGTGTGGGGGCCGAGATCGAAGCCCGCGCCCTCCGGCTCGAAGCCCGCGAGCTCCCCCCGCTCGTCCGCGACGCAGATCCGCAGCCCGCTCTCCGACAGGCGTCGGACGAGCTCCCGCAGGAGCGTCGTCTTGCCCGCGCCGGGCGGCGACACCGCGAGAAGGGACCGGAAGCCCCCCGCCGTCACCGCCTCCCAGATCCCGTCCGCGCAGCCGGGCACCGCCCGGGGGATGCGGATGGCAAGGGATGTAAACGCCCGCAGGCCGCCCGGACCGTCCCGGCCCGGCACGCCCGTGCCGCAGACGCCCACCCGCACGCCGCCGGGCGCGGAGAGATACCCCCGGCGCAGCTCGGCCTCCGCGGCGTGGAGGGACGCCCGCGTGGCAAGCTCCATCACCCGGCGCAGCTCCGGCTCCGTGACGGGCTCCGCCCGGAACGGACGCTCCCGTCCGCCGAGCAGCGCGGTGGGACGTCGGCCCCGGCGCAGGCGAAGCTCCTCGCAGCGTCGGCGGTCCGCCGGGTCCAGGCGCTCTGCCGCCCGGCGCAGCTCGCCCGGCAGCAGCGCCGCCGCCATGGAAAACCCGTCCATCGTCACCCCTCCCCTCGCAGGACAAGTCTATGGCGCCCGGGCGCCGGATATGCCCGTCCCGGCCACGGCGATTCCGCGCGGAAAAAAATCCCCGGGAATTTACAAATTGTTCTTTTCTATCTCCCGGGTTTCCTGTATAATTGTATGGTTCTGTATAATAAGAAGGAGTATCTTGATCTATGCGTGAGATCCTGACCGGGTACTGGGGGAAGTACAAAAACTCCCTCATCCTGACCCCCATCTTCGTTTTGCTGGAGTCCGTCGTGACGCTGGCTCTGCCGACGCTCATGTCGAACATCGTGGACGTCGGCGTGGCGGGCGGCGACCGGGCCTACATCATCCGCTGCGGCATCCTCATGACGCTGCTGGCGCTCGTGAGCCTCGCGGCCGGATTTCTGAGCACCTGGCACGCCTCCCGGGCCTCAAACGGCTTCGGCTCCAACCTGCGCGTGGCGATGTTCCACCACATCCAGGAGTTTTCCTTCGGGGACATCGACCGCTTCTCCACCGCGAGCCTCGTAACCCGCACCACGAGCGACGTGCGCCAGCTCCAGAACTCGGTGCAGATGATGATGCGGACCTTCATCCAGGCGCCGTTCCAGCTCATTGTGGCGGTCGTCATCGTCATCGGCTACAGCTGGAAGCTCGCCCTCATCTACCTCATCGCGGTGCCGGTGCTGTTCCTCGGCGTCATCAGCGTGATGCGCTTCGTGGATAAGCTCTTCACCATCGTGCAGCAGAAGCTCGACGCCATGAACGCCGACATCCAGGAGAACCTCATCGCCATCCGCGTGGTGAAGGCCTTCGTCCGCCAGCGGTACGAGCGCGAGAAGTTCAAAAAGGCCAACGACGACCTCACCCGCGCGAACCTGCGCGCCGTGGGCGTCATCATCGCCATGACCCCCATGGCCACGATCATCCTGAACGCCGTGACCCTCTGCCTGTACTGGTTCGGCGGCCGGATGGTGGCGACCGGCGAGATCCAGTCCGGCCAGCTCCTCGCCGTCATCAGCTATCTGACGCAGATCATGTTCAGCGTCATGATGTTCTCCATGGTCCTCATGCAGTACACCCGCAGCCGGGCCTGCGGCAAGCGCATCGCGGAGGTGCTGGACACCGTGCCCGACATCCGCTCGAAGGAGGACGCGCCCGCCCGGACCGTCGCCCACGACCACGGCTCCGTGGTGTTCGAGAACGTCGGCTTCCGCTATTCGAAGACCGGCACCGGCGAGGAGGTCCTGCGGGACATCAGCTTCTCCGCCGCGCCGGGCGAGACCGTCGCCATCGTCGGCGGCACGGGCTCCGGCAAGTCGAGCCTCGTGAACCTCATCCCCCGCTTCTATGACGTGACCGAGGGCCGCATCCTCGTGGACGGCGTGGACGTGCGGGACTACCGCATCGAGGACCTGCGCGCCGCGGTGGGGATGGTGCTGCAGAACAACGTCCTCTTCACCGGCACCATCCGGGAGAACCTGCTCTGGGGCAAGGAGGACGCCACGGACGCTGAGCTGGAGGCCGCCCTGCGCGCCGCCCAGGCCTGGGAGCTCGTGGCGGACCGCCCGGACGGGCTCGACACCATGATCCACCAGGGAGGTACCAACGTCTCCGGCGGACAGAAGCAGCGCCTGTGCATCTCGCGGGCCATGCTCAAGCGTCCGGCGATCCTCATCCTCGACGACAGCACGAGCGCCGTGGACTCTGACACCGAGGCCCGCATCCGCGAGAGCTTCAAGCGGGAGCTGAAGGACACCACCGTGTTCATCATCGCCCAGCGCATCTCCTCCGTCGTCGGCGCGGACAAGATTCTCGTGCTGGACGACGGCCGCATCGAGAGCATCGGCACGCACGACGAGCTCATGCGCGTAAGTCCCATCTACCGGGACATCTACAATTCCCAGGTAAAGGAGGCGCTGTCCAATGGCTGAGAAACGCAAGTCCGTCCTCGCCCAGCTCCGCGAGCGGGTCGCCGTGGACAGTGTCGACACGAACGACGAGAAGCTCTACAAAAACCTCGCCCGCGGACCCGGTCCCGGCGGCGGCCGGGACTTCCGCAAGCCCAAGGACACCAAGGGCACCCTGCTGCGGATCCTGGGCTACGCCGGGAAGAAAAAGGGCATGTTCGCCCTCATCCTCCTGCTGATGCTCGTCTCCACGGGGTGCAGCCTCGCGGCGAGCTACTTCCTCAAGCCCCTCATCGACGACTACATCGTCCCGCTCATCACCCAGCCGGAGAAGGACTACGCCGCCCTCGCCGGCCAGCTCCTCATCCTCACGGGCATCTATCTCGCGAGCGCCGTGGCCACCTACTTCACCTCCCGGGCCTGCATGAACCTCGCCCAGTGGTCCACGAACGCCCTGCGCCGGGACCTCTTCGCCGCGCTGCAGGAGCTGCCCATCACCTATTTCGACGCCCATCCTCACGGCGAGCTGATGAGCCGCTTCACGAACGATGCGGACAACGTGCAGATGGCCCTCGAGCAGGGCATCGTACAGTTCATCTCCGGCATCATCACCTTCATCGGCACCGTGGTGCTGATGCTGCTGCTGAGCTGGAAGCTCTTTCTCATCACCGCCCTGACCATCGCCCTGTCCTTCCTGCTCGTGAAGGGCGTCGGGAAATACTCCCGCATCCTCTTCAAAAAGCAGCAGTCCGCCCTCGGGGTCATGAACGGCAACATCGAGGAGATGCTGGGCGGGCTGAAGGTCGTCAAGGCGTTCAGCTACGAGGCCCGCGCGAAAAAGGCCTTCGACGGGCTGAACGACGAATACCGGGAAAACTCCATCTTCGCCATGTTCCTCGGCGCCGCCATCTTCCCCACCATGAACGCCGTCATGAACATCTGCTACGCCGTCACGGCGGTCCTCGGCGGCTTCATGACCGTAGCGGGCCGGTTCACCATCGGCTCCCTCGGCGTGTACCTCAACTACATCCGCCAGGTCACCATGCCCATCAACATGATGTCGAACCAGGCCATCAACCTCTTCTCCGCCATCGCGGGCGCCGAGCGCATCTTCGCCGTCATCGACCACGAGCCGGAGCCGGACGGGGGGACCATCGACCTCGTCACCGTGAACCGCGCGCCCGACGGGACCCTCACCGAGACCGGGCACGGCGAGCGCACGGGCCTCTGGGCCTGGAAGATCCCGGAGGAGGACGGCTCCTTCTCTTACAAGGAGGTCCTCGGCGCGGTGCGCCTCGAGCACGTGGACTTCTCCTACGTGGAGGGAAAGCCCGTTTTGAAGGACTTCACCGTCTGGGCCGATCCCGGCCAGAAGATCGCCTTCGTCGGCTCCACCGGCGCGGGCAAGACCACCGTCACGAACCTCATTAACCGCTTCTACGAGATTGACGGCGGGCGCATCCTCGTGGACGGACTCGACGGCAAGACCATCAAAAAATCCGCCCTGCGCCGCAGCCTCGGCATGGTGCTCCAGGACACGAACCTCTTCACCGGCACCGTCATGGAAAACATCCGCTACGGCAAGCTCGACGCCACGGACGAGGAGTGCATCGCCGCCGCGAAGGCCGCGAACGCCCACGGCTTCATCACCCGCCTGCCCGACGGCTACGACACCATGATCACCGGCAACGGCCAGAACCTCTCCCAGGGCCAGAGACAGCTCCTCGCCATCGCCCGCACCGCCGTCGCCCGGCATCCCGTCATGATCCTCGACGAGGCCACGAGCTCCATCGACACCCGCACGGAAAAGCTCATCGACCGGGGCATGGACGCGCTCATGGAGGGACGGACGGTGTTCGTCATCGCCCACCGGCTCTCCACGGTCCGCAACGCCAAGGCCATCGTCGTCATCGAGCACGGCGAGATCGTGGAGCGCGGCAGCCACGACGAGCTGCTCGAAAAGCAGGGCCGCTACTACATGCTCTACACCGGACAGAGCGAGCTCGACTGAGGAGGACCGCATGGAAAACGTACTGGTCGTAAAGACCGCGTCCCTCGGGGACATCGTGGAGACGAACGGCCTCATCACCGGCCGGGAGGACGAGGTCCTGGACCTCATCCGCAGGGACGGCTTCTTCCTGCCCCGGCCCACCGCGGAGGAGAGCCCGGAATACCGGCAGATCATCCCCTACGTCGCCGTCGTGCGCGGAGACGACGTGTTCGTCACCCGCCGCCTGAACAAGGGCGGAGAGAGCCGCCTGCACGGGAAGCTCAGCCTCGGCGTCGGCGGGCATATCAACGAGACCGACCGCGAAAACGGCGACTGGTTATGGAACTGCCTGCGCCGGGAGATCGAGGAGGAGGTCGCGCTGGACGACTTTGGCGTCCTCACCCTGCGCGGCCTCATAAACGACAGCGGCAACGACGTCGGCAGCGTCCACCTGGGCTTTTTCTTCACCCTCACCACCGCCGGCTCCTGCGCCGTCCGGGAGACGGAAAAGCTCGAGGGCGGCTTTGCGCCCATCGCCTCCCTGGGCGACGACCTCGACCGCATGGAGACCTGGAGCCAGATCGTCACGCCGGAGCTTGCGAAGCTATGGACAGCTGGGACGCTCTGAAGCGCGAATGCGCGGACTGCCGGCGCTGCGAGCTCGGCAGCACGAGGACGAACCTCGTCTTCGGCGTCGGGAACGAGAACGCCGACGTCATGTTCATCGGGGAGGGCCCCGGCGAGCAGGAGGACCGGAAGGGCGAGCCCTTCGTCGGCCCGGCGGGCCAGCTCCTCGACACCATGCTCGAGATCATCGACCTCGACCGGACAAAGGTCTATATCGCGAACATCGTCAAATGCCGCCCGCCCCGCAACCGGGACCCGCTGCCCGACGAGCAGATGGCCTGCATCGGCTGGCTGCAGCGGCAGATCGAGCTCGTAAACCCCCGCATTCTCGTGTTTCTCGGGCGGATCGCGGCAACGGCCTTCATCCGCGCGGACTTCCGAATCACGAAGGAGCACGGTCAGTGGTATAACGTCCTGGGCCGCCCGGCCATGGCGCTCTATCACCCCTCCGCCCTGCTCCGGGACCCATCCAAGCGCCCGGAGACCTTTGTGGACCTCAAGCAATTACAGCAGGAGATACGTAAACTGTCATGATCGACTTTCATCCCGTCACCCTGGAGGACAAGGCCTGGATCGATCCGCTCGTCTGGGCGGA
>CAJOIG010000044.1 GCA_905234575.1 uncultured Oscillospiraceae bacterium | reverse complement strand
TGGACGAGCAGAAGCCCGACGGCGTCTGCGTCACCTTCGACGTCCACGCCCCCACCTTCCGGCACGAGCTGAGCGCCGCCTACAAGGCGACCCGCAAGCCCATGCCCGAGGAGCTGCGGGTCCAGATGCCCCTCCTGAAGGAGGTCCTGGACGCCATGGGCATCCGGCGGTACGAGCTCGCGGGCTGGGAGGCGGATGACCTCCTCGGCACCATGGCCCGCGTCTGCGAGGCCGAGGGCGTCTCCTGCCGCCTGGTCACCGGGGACAAGGACTCCTTCCAGCTCATCACGGACGCGACCCACGTCGTCCACATCAAGACCCGGCTGGGGCAGACCGAGACCGTCGAGTACGATCCCGCTGTGTTCCGGGCGGAGTACGGCTTCGACCCCATCCGCATGATCGACCTGAAGGCCCTCATGGGGGACAGCTCCGACAATATCCCCGGCGTGCCCGGTATCGGGGAGAAGTCCGCCATGGACCTGCTGCACCGCTTCGGGACCCTGGACGGGGTGTACGAAAACCTCGACGATCCCGCCGTCAAGCCCGGCCAGCGGAAAAAGCTCGCGGAGGGGGCAAGCAGCGCCCGGGAGTCCTTCCTCCTCGCCACCATCCGGCGGGACGCGCCCATCGATTTTGCCCCGGCGGACGCTCTCTGGACCCTCACGCCGAACGGGACGCTGTACGACCTCTTCAGGCGCCTTGGCTTCGGACGCTTCATCGAGAAATGGGGCCTCGCCCCCGGCGAGGACGCGGCGCCCGAGAAGGTGTTCGAGGGGACCTGCACGAGCGCCCTCGTCACGGATGCGGCCGGCATGGACGCCGCCCTCGCCGCGCTGGGCGGGACCGCGTATGTCTGGGCGGAGGATGACCTGAGTTATGTCACCTTCCAGGACGAAGAAAATGCCTGGATTCTCGATAAGAGCGTCTATTTGGACGATTATGATAAAGCGTTATGTAAACTATCATCCGCCGACGTCCCCAAGGCGGGGCACAACATCAAGGACCTCCAGCGCCGTCTGTTGGACCGTGGGATCCAGAACGGCGGCTGGGTGTTTGATTCGGCGCTCGCGGCCTATCTTCTGGACGCGACGGCGAGCGCCTATGACCTCGAGCGCCTCTGCCCGAAATACGGCGGCTTCACCCTGCCGGAGCCGGAGGGGGACGGGCAGATGTCCCTCCTGGACGAGGACACGAGCCGCCCTGCGGAGTATCTGACGAAAGCTGCGGCGGTGGCGGCGCTGGAGGAGATCCTGCGGCCGAAGCTCGCGGAATGCGGCATGACGGAGCTGTTCGAGAAGATCGAGCTGCCGCTCTGCGCTGTGCTCGCGGAGATGGAGCACGCGGGCTTTCTCGTGGACCGGCAGGCACTGTACGATTTCGGCCAGAGCCTGACGGACCGCATCGACGCGCTGCAGAAATCGATCTGGGAGCGGGCCGGCGGGGAGTTCAACATCAACTCCCCCAAGCAGCTCGGGGAGGTCCTGTTCGAGAAGCTGATGCTCCCGGCGGGAAAGAAGACCAAGACCGGCTGGAGCACCAATGCCGACATCCTCGAGAAGCTGCGGAGCAAAAACCCCATTGTGGGGGAGATTTTGGAGTACCGGGAGCTGACGAAGCTCAAGAGCACCTACGCCGACGGGCTTTTGAAGACCATCGGCCCGGACGGACGCATCCACACGAGCTTCCAGATGACCGTCACGGACACGGGACGGCTGTCCAGCCGGGAGCCGAACCTGCAGAACATCCCCGTCCGGCGGGAGCTGGGCGCGGGCATCCGCCGGATGTTCGTGGCGGGGCCCGGGAACGTCCTCGTGGACGCGGATTACAGCCAGATCGAGCTGCGGCTCCTCGCCCACATCTCGGGGGACGAGGCCATGCGGGACGCCTTCCTCTCCGGGGAGGACATCCACGCCGTCACCGCCTCCCAGGTCTTCCGTGTGCCGCTGGGCGAGGTCACCCACGCCCAGCGCAGCGCCGCCAAGGCCGTGAACTTCGGCATCGTGTACGGCATCTCCGCCTTCTCCCTGGCGGACGACATCGGCGTTTCCAACAAGGAGGCCCAGGCGTACATCGACGCGTATCTCTCCACCTACCACGGCGTCCGGGAGTACATGGCCCGGGCCATCGCCGAGGGGAAGGAGAAGGGCTATGTGTCCACGCTGTTCGGCCGCCGCCGGGCGCTGCCGGAGCTGAAGGCGTCGAACTTCAACGTCCGCTCCTTCGGGGAGCGCGTTGCGCGGAACATGCCCATCCAGGGCACGGCGGCGGACGTGATGAAGCTCGCCATGATTCGGGTGCGCGACCGGCTCCGGCGGGAGCTGCCCGAGGCAAAGCTCCTTTTGCAGGTCCACGACGAGCTCATCGTCGAATGCCCCGAGGCGCAGGCGGAAACGGCGGCGCGGCTCCTGAAGGAGGAGATGGAGGGCGCGGTGTCCTACTCCGTTCCGCTGACGGCGGATACCGGCGTCGGAAGGAGCTGGGCCGATGCGCATTGAGCCCGCCCGCCCGGAGCATCGGCCGGAGCTCGAGGCGCTGGAGGCCGTGTGCTTCTCCGACGACCCCTGGCCGGAGGACCTCATGGGGCGTCTGCTCGACCGCTTCACCGTCGCTGTGGACGGGGACGGAACGGTGCTCGGTTATCTTGTCCTTTCCTCCGTGCTGGACGAGGGCAGCGTCGATAACGTCGCTGTGGCGCCGCTGTGCCGCAGGAAGGGCGTCGCGGACGCCCTCGTGGAGGACGCGATCCGCCGCGCACGGGAGAAGAATCTCGCCTTTCTCACGCTGGAGGTCCGGGCGTCGAACGACCCGGCGCTCCGGCTCTACGAGAAGCACGGCTTTGTCCCGGTGGGGCGCCGCCGCGGCTATTATGAAAAACCCAGAGAGGACGCCATCTTGATGACGCTGGTGCTTTGAAATGCTGATACTTGCCATCGAATCCTCCTGCGACGAGACCGCCGTCGCGCTCGTCGAGGACGGACGGAGGGTCCTTACGGACCAGATCTTCTCCCAGGCGGACCTGCACGCCGTGTACGGCGGCGTGGTGCCGGAGATCGCCGCCCGCAGCCACCTGGAGGTCATCTCCCTGCTGGCGGACCGGGCGCTCGACGCCGCGGGCGTGGGCCGCGGGGACATCGACGCCGTGGCCTGCACCTACGCGCCGGGCCTCATCGGCGCGGTGCTCGTGGGCGTGAACTTCGCGAAAAGCGCGGCCCTGGCCCTGGGCGTGCCCCTCATCCCGGTGCACCACATCCGCGGCCACATCGCGGCGAATTACCTCGCCTATCCGGACCTGACGCCGCCGTTTCTCTGCCTTGCCATCTCCGGTGGGAACACCATGCTCGTGGACGTGCGGGACTATACGGACCTGCGCGTGCTGGGACGGACGCGGGACGACGCGGCGGGGGAGTGCTTCGACAAATCCGCGCGCGTGCTGGGCCTGGGCTATCCCGGCGGCAAGCCCATCGACGACCTCGCGAAGCAGGGCGACGACACGCGCTATGAGCTGCCCCGCCCGTATGTCAGCGGGGAGAACCCTTACGACATGAGCTTTTCCGGCCTCAAAACGGCGGTCATCAACATCGCCCACCACGCGGAGCAGATGAGTCAGGCGCTCGACAAGCCCGGCCTCGCTGCGAGTCTGTGCCGCGCGGTGTCCGAGTCCCTCGTCGGCCGGACCATGGCGGCGGCGCAGGAGCTCGGGTACGACAAACTCGCCGTGGCGGGCGGCGTGGCGGCAAACTCCCGCATCCGCGCGGACTTCGAGGCCGCCTGCCGGAAGGCGGGCGTGGCGCTGTACGTCCCGCCCCTGCGCCTTTGCGGGGACAACGCCGCCATGATCGGCGCCCAGGGGTATTACGAATTCCTCGCCGGGCACACCGCCGACAGCAGCCTCAACGCCTACGCCACCATGGAGCTGTGAAAATGGAGCAAATGGTTTACATAACACATTCCGAGGCCGAAACGGAGGACCTCGGCGCCCGCATCGCCCGGGACCTCCCGGACGGCAGCGTCGTGGCGTTCTACGGGGAGCTTGGCAGCGGCAAGACCGCCTTCGTCCGGGGCATGGCCCGGGGCATGGGCATCGCCGCGCCGGTGTCGAGCCCGACCTTCACCATCGTGAACGAATACCTGGGCCCCCGGAGCCTGTTCCATTTCGACATGTACCGCCTCGGCAGCGCGGACGAGCTCTACGACATCGGCTGGGAGGACTACCTCGGCCGGAACGGCGTCTGCGCCGTGGAGTGGAGCGAGAACGTCGAGGACGCCTTTGAGGGGGACGAGATCGTCGTCACCTTCCGTAAGCTGGGCGATACCGCCCGGGAGATCACGGTGGAGGGAGGACCGGACCGATGCTGATGCTGGCTTTGGAAAGCTCCGCGAAGGCCGCGAGCGCCGCGGTGTTCGAGGGAGAGAAGCTGTTAGGTGTCGCCGTGGAGAACAGCGGCCTGACCCACAGCCGCACGCTGCTGCCCATGGCGGAGGGTCTTCTCAAAAACCTGGACCGCTCCGTGAAGGAGCTGGACGTTGTCGCCGTGGCCCACGGGCCGGGGTCCTTCACCGGGCTGCGGATCGGCATGGCGGAGGCGAAGGGCCTCTGCTGGGCGCTGGACATCCCGGCCGTCGGCGTGTCCACCCTGGAGGCCATGGCCTTTGGCGGCCCGGATATGGAGGGGAGCATGCTCTGCTGCGTCATGGACGCCCGGCGAAACCAGGTGTACAACGCCCTGTTCACCGTGGAGAACGGAAAGCCCGTCCGCCTTACGGAGGACCGGGCCATTTCCCTTGCCGACCTGGGGGCGGAGCTGCGGGCGGCAAAAAAACCGTGGGTCCTACTAGGCGACGGCGCGGAACTGTGCTATAATACCCTCCGGGGGGACGGACTCGTCCTTCACCTGGCGCCGGAGCCTCTGCGGGTGCAGAACGCCCGGGGCGTGGGTCTTGCGGCGCTGGGGCGGGAGCCGCGGCCGGCGGCGGAGCTGCTGCCGGTGTATCTGCGGCTGTCCCAGGCCGAGCGGGAGCGCCAGGCCAAGCTCGGGAAATAACGCGAAATATTCTCACACAAAGGAGAAACAGATATGAGCAAAGTCATGGTTTTCGATCACCCCCTGATCCAGCACAAGCTCTCCATCCTCCGGGACGAGAAGACCTCCGTCAAGGAGTTCCGCGAGCTCGTCGGTGAGATCGCCCAGCTCATGTGCTACGAGGCGACCCGGGACCTCCCCCTCGAGGAGGTGGACGTCAAGACCCCGGTGGACGTGGCGAAGTGCCGCCGCATCGCGGGCAAGAAGCTCGCCGTGGTGCCCATCCTGCGCGCCGGCCTCGGCATGGTGGACGGCATGGTCGCCATGATGCCGAACGTCAAGGTCGGCCACATCGGCCTGTTCCGCGACCCGGAGACCCTGGAGCCCGTGAAGTACTACTTCAAGATGCCCCCCGACATCACCGAGCGGGACGTCATCATCGTCGATCCCATGCTCGCCACCGGCGGCAGCTCCGTGGCGGCGGCGCAGTTTTTGAAGGACGAGGGCGTCCGGAACATCAAGCTCATGTGCATCATCGCCGCGCCCGAGGGCGTGCAGGCCATGCAGGAGGCCCACCCGGACGTGGACATCTTCGCCGCCGCGCTGGACGATCACCTGAACGAACACGGCTATATCGTCCCCGGACTCGGAGATGCCGGCGACCGCATCTTCGGAACGAAGTAACACGCCTTGCTAAATCGCCTCATACTTCGTTGCGCGTCACGGCGGACGGCGTCACATACACAAAGTATGCTCCTTGTCCGCCGTGTCCCGCGCCTCGTCTGAGACGATTTATCCGCGGCTTACAAAAGGCAAAACCCCCTTTGGAGTGCTCTCCAAAGGGGGCTTTCGTATGCTTGGCAAGGCGTCACAGAACCCGGCGAGCGCTGTAGAAGCGTGTGTCGTAATAGGTCTGGGACAGGCTCGAGATCATGACCCTTCCGCCGCCGGAGGAGGCGTGGATGAACTCGCCGCCGCCGATGTAGATGCCGGAGTGGCCGATGCCGCTCTTCGCGCTGTTGTAGAAGATGATGATGTCGCCCGGCTGCAGCTCGCCGCGGGAGACCTGGTAGCCGTCGCCGTTCTGGGTGGTGGCGGTGCGGGTCACGGAGTAGCCGCACTGGCGGAAGACGTAGTACACGAAGCCGGAGCAGTCGAAGCCGGAGGGGCTCGTCCCGCCGTAGACGTAGGGCACGCCCAGGTATTCCTTCGCCTTCGAGACGACGCGCTCGCCCTCGGTGGAGGAGCCCGCGCTGTAGGACCCGGTGGTCAGATAGGTCTTGAAGATGTAGCCCTCGCTGCCGTCATACCGCACGCGGTACCATTTCTCGGTCTCGCCGGTGATGGTGACGGAGGTGCCGGAGCTCAGGACGGCCTGGCTCGCGTAGGAGGTGTCCGGGCCGGAGCGGAAGTGCACGGCGCTGATGACCGTGGCGTCGATGTCGTCCATGGAGGAGACGGAGCTGCCGGAGCTGCTGTCGCTGCCGGAGCCGCCGACGGTGAGGTAGGTCTTGTAGACATAACCCTCCGTGCCGTTGTAGCTCACGCGGTACCAGTCCCCGGCGTCGCCGGTGACGGTCATCGTCGTGCCGACGCTGTAGGTGCCGAGGATGTCGTAGGAGGTGCTGGGGCCGGAACGCAGCCGGACGCTGTAGGCGTTGATGCTGCCCTCGCCGGAGGCGTCCTTCACGGAGGAGCTGCCGCCGGAACTCGAGGAGGAGCCGGAGGACGAGCTTGTCCCGCCCAGGGAGAGGTAATCGCTGCGTATGTAGGCGCTGGAGCCGTTCAGGTCGACGCGGTACCAGTCCCCGGATACGCCGGTGACGGTGAGGGTGTCGCCCTTGTCCCGGCTGCCCAGGATGTCATAGGAGGTGCCCGCGCCGGAGCGCAGGTTCACGGCGTTGCCCGTGACAGTACCGACGCCGAAGGAACCTTCGGCGTCGTCGGAGTAGCTGAGGTATTCGGCGCTCATGTAACCGTGGGAGCCGTTATAGGAGACCTCGCTCCAGCCGTTTTCCGTGCCGTGGACCACCACGACGGTGCCGCGGGGCAGGCAGGAGACGATGCTCGCGGAGGTGGAGGGCTCGGCCCGCAGGTTCAGCGCCGAGGCGGTGACGGTGGCGGCGCCGTCGCTGTCCGCGCGGGCGGGGGTGGCGCTGCTCGCGATGAGGAGGAAGAGGAGGACGACAAGAACGGCGGAAAGCCGCAGAGTACGTTCGAAGCGGTCCATATCAGCGGTTTGCCAGCGCCCGGTCCAGCCATACGGACGCCACGTCCATCGCGGCGTACAGGCTGTCCTTTTCGCTCTTCTTCACCACGCGGTCGCGGCTCTTCAGATCGGGGTCCGTGAGCTGGAGCTGCACGGAGACCTTCGTCGCTACGTCGAGATCCTTGATCTTCTTGGTGTCCAGGATCTGGAGCATGATGATATATTTGTCCGCCATGCTGCCGAAGTAGATGAGGTTGTCCTTCCGGCGCAGGGGGTAGCCCTTGTATTCCAGTGCGGCGGTCTTCTTGTCCATAGAATCCATTCCTCCTTGGGGGTTTGTTACCAAATTGTAACACATTGTATCCGGGATGTCAACAGCAAAGCGCAGAAAAAACCCGACAAAAACGCCCGTTTTTCGCGCTGTTACGGAAAAAACAGACGAAAAACAGGCGTTGTTTGATTTGTAAATAAAGTTACAAAGCGCGAAGGGAGGGGTCAGTCGACCGGGATCAGGGCCTCGCCGGCCTCCTCGCTCTCTCCGCCGGTATCCGGCTCTGAGGGCGGGGGCTCGGTGGGCTGGGTTTCCTCCGTCTGCATCGGGGTGGGCGTCACGGGCTGGAGGATCTCCTCGGGCGTCGCCGTGGGCGTCACAGCGGGCGGCGTTTCTGCGATGGGTGTCGTCATGGGCGTCGGGGACGGCGTTACGCCGCTGGGCGGCGCAGTGGGCGTCGGCGTGACCTCCGGCGGCGGGGTGGGCGTTACCTCCGGCGTCGGGGTGGGCTCCGGCGTCTCGGAGGGCTCCGGCGTCTCCTCGAGGTCCTGGGCCCGGTGGGCGTTGGTCGGCTCGTGGAAGTAGCGGTAGGGGAAGCCGTAGTGGATGTCGCCCATGATGCTGCGGAAGATCTGCGCCGCGGGGTTGCCGCTGAAGTACATCTTCTCCGGGGTGTCGTAGCCGGTCCAGACGGCGCAGACGTAGTACATCGTGAAGCCGACGAAATAGCGGTCCTTGTCGTCCGAGGTCGTGCCGGTCTTGCCGGCGACGGCGGTGGAGTAGATCTTGGCCTCCGTACCGGTACCGGCGTCCACGGCGTTTTCCAGCATGTCGCACATGTTCCAGGCGGTGTTCGCCTTGATGGCGACGGTCTGGTCGATGGAGTTCAGCAGCACGATCTCGCCGTTGTCGTCCTCAATATAAGAGTAGGTGCGGCCGCGGGTCATGACGCCGTCGTTCACGAAGGCGGTATAGGCCTGGGCCATCTCCCGGACAGTGATGCCGTAGGAGAGCTGTCCGAGGGACAGGGGGGCGTAGGCGTAGTCCGTCACGACGGTGCCGTCGTCCTGCATCTCATCCCGGACGAGGGAGGTGACGCCGAAGCGGTTCGTCAGGTAGTCCCAGGAGGTCGAGCGGCCGATCCAGTCGAGGAGCTGGGCGGCGATGGTGTTTTTGGAGTATTGCAGCGCAGAGCGGATGGTGATCCAGCCGCTGTAGCCGCCGGAGTTCTTCGGGAACCAGGTCGTCCCGGAGAGCTGGATGTCCGGGGAGTCGTTCACCAGGGTGTCCTGGTCCACGATGCCGATGTCCAGCGCGGGCGCGTACACCGCGATGGGCTTGAAGGAGGAGCCGGGCGGACGCTTCGACTGGGTGGCGCGGTTCAGGGAGAGGGACTGGGTCTTCTCGCCGACGCCGCCGCACAGGGCCACGATGTCGCCGGTGTAGGGGTCCATGATGACGATGGCGGACTGCAGCTGCTGGCTGGAGCCGCGGTAGGGGCTCGGCATGTTGTAGGGGTTTTCGTACATGTCGTCCACGATGCCCTGGATGCGGGGATCGAGGCAGGAGTAGATGCGGTAGCCGCCGTTATAGAGCAGGTGGGTGGCCGCGCTCTCGGAGATGTTCTTCTCCGCCATCAGATCCGCGATGACGTCGCGGATGACGGTGTCGACATAGTAGCTGTTCACCGTGACGGTGCGCTGGGTGTCGGCCGCGCGCTGGAAGTTCAGGTTGTCCGCCTCGATGCGGGCGGCGTTGTAGCGATCGTAGTCGATATAGCCCTGGTCGTACATCTCCCAGAGGATGGTCTTGGCGCGCCGGATGTTCCGCTCCCGGGCGTTGTCGGAAATGTAGGGATCATACAGGGAGGGGTTGTTCGTGATGCCGATGAGGCTCGCGCACTCCGCGAGGGAGAGCTGGGAGACCTCCTTGCCGAAGTACATCCGCGCCGCGGTGCCGACGCCGTAGCAGCGCTCGCCGAGGTAGATCTCGTTGAGGTACCAGGTCATGATCTCCTCTTTGGTGTAGATCTTCTCGAACTCCAGGGCGCGGAAGATCTCCACGAGCTTTCGCTGGACGGTGACGTCGTTGTATTCCGTGAGGTTTTTGATGAGCTGCTGGGTGATGGTGGAGCCGCCGAAGTTGTTTCGCATGCCGATGAACATATTCACGAGCGCGCCGGAGGTGCGGAACCAGTCCACGCCCTTGTGGGTGTAGAAGTTGTGGTCCTCGATGGCGACGGCGGCGTGCTCCAGGTCCTGCGGGATATCGCTGTATTCCACCCAGACGCGGTCCTCGTCGGAGTAGAGGGTCGTGAGCTCCTTCCAGGTGTCTCCGTCGCGGTAGAGGATGACGCTGGACAGGGAGAGGGTCATCTCCTCCAGGGACACGTTCAGGTCTTCTGTAAGGCAGGTCTTGACGTACACGGCGAAGATGCAGGTGAAGAGCATGCCGGTGGTGAGCAGGATGAGCAGCACCGTCAGAACGACCTTGACGGCGGTCCGCAGGGCAAAGCCGATCCCCGAAGCCGCGGCGTCGACGGTCTTTGCCGCAGCCCGGCGGAGACGCCGCGCCTTGCGGGAGCGGTGCCACGTCAGGAAGCGATTCCATTGTTCGCGCAGATTATCCACGTATATGTCCTCCATAGGCCCCGGCTGCGACGGACGCCGGGCCGTCCTGATGGGTAGAATTGCCAAATCCCTATTATTATAGCACAATATTACAAAGGTTACAAGCTGATTTCAAAAAATCATAAAAATGTGTGAGTTTTATATTGTAAATGGACAAGTCCTGACGGGAGAACCGCAGGCGCAAGAAGGAGGCAAATAGCCTATGAGATTAGACGAGTATACCAAGAAGATCGATCGTTTAAGGAAGAGCATAGAGAAGATGCTCATGGAAGATTTCCCGAAGGATCGGGAATTCATTGAACAGATCGATGAAGAGATCTTCGGAATTCATTTTGACATTATGAAGAAATTTTTGAAGAAAGGAGTGTCCGAATAATGGACGAGAAAGTCTATCAGTTCAGCGGCTACATGTATGGCAGCTTTCAGACGGACAACGGGGAGAAGGTCCCCTATTGCAATATCTTCGTTGTTTCCCCGATCGAGGGCCAGGAGAACGACGAATATCACTTCGGCGGTCATCGTGCGGAGAAATTCAAGGCGACCGGCCCGGATGTTTTCAAGGACATCAAAGTCGGTGACAAGGTAGAGCTCTATTTTAACTCCCGCAATCGTGTGTGCCTTGTTGCTCCTGTTAAGTAAGCCAACCAAACCCCTTTTTCATATGTCCTCATCCTCGCGTAAAGGGGCCGGAAAAGATGCAGTTTCCGGCCCCGATTTTTTACAAGAAATTTGGAGCCTCCGCGCGCCGGAGGCGCGCCCCCCGGGTCTAACAGGGGGGTACTACCTACAAGGAAGCCAAGAACCATGGAAAACATCCTTTTGATTGACTGGCTTTCCATCACCACAAAGGAGTTAGATGCACTAGGTTTTCAGAAGTTGCTCGGAATGGAAAATGTGCCCTGGGAGACTATCAACGGTCAACATGGTTACCAGGACCGATTATATTTCTCCGGGATCAGCATTCATTTTAACGGTAGAAAAGACATGGGTGTTTGGTTGGAAATGTCCGGTCAAGGCTGCCGGACGTACGAGAGCCTCGGCAGCGGCGATTTTGAAAGACTCTTTGATTTTGTGTTGTCCGGCCACGGCAACATTACCCGTCTGGATGTGGCCTATGATGATCATTCCGGCTTGCTGGATATTTCCCAGCTTGAACAGGATGCGAAAGCAGGTAATATAGTTTCCCGGTTCCGGAAGTATGGCGCTGAGTGGGAGCGTGATCGCAGCGGCGATGGCGTGACGGTGAAAGTTGGTTCCCAGAAGTCGGATATATACTTACGTATTTATGATAAGGCCGTTGAGCGTCATTGTCATCCTGGAACACATTGGATACGTGTGGAGCTTCAGCTCCGGCGTGATCGTGCTAGGAAGTTCATAGAGCTTGACGGTGACTATGGCGAGCGGTTTTCCGGTGTTCTGGCGAACTACGTTCGTTTTGTTGAACCGTTGGAGGAAGATACGAATAAATGGCGCTGGCCCATGAAAGCGTATTGGGCCGATTTCCTCGGCGACGCCGTGCGGATCAGCCTCTATGAGAAGCCTGGCATGGAGTATAACATTGATCATCTGGAAAACTATGTGTTCCGGCAGGCCGGTAACGCCATTGACGCCGCTTTGCAGATTTTTGGCATTCGGTGTTTCCTGGACAAGCTGAAGGACCGTCACACGATCCCTAATCCAAAGTATAAGCAGCTTGTTGATAAGCTGTTCCATTTGGGTCAGCAGTTTGAGGATGTTCCCGCTGATCGCCGCTTTGCGGATGATCCTTTCTTTTGATGGCTGCATGTATCATCGTTTGCGTAATTTGCGCCCTGTTGTTTCTCTTGTGCCGGGTGGCAGTATTGGCCCCGCCTGCCGGGACTCTGGCGGCATGGTTTTCTTCCATGCTCGGCACCTTTCTAAAAAAAGGAGCTTTTATCATGACAAAAAAGCTGCTGCTTTGTATGGCTGCCATTGCTGTTATGCTGATCACCTGTGCATATGCGGATGGTGATCCTGAGGAGCTGCCCTTCGAGGAGGATACGGAAAATGTTCTGGATGTTTCGGAGACTGACGAGTCTGTATTACTTCCTGCGGAGGGTGATAACACTTCTGATCCGGCGCCCTCTGATTCTGGTGCTGCTGATCCTGTTGACCCTACTCCTTACATCCCCGTGGATGAAAATGATAGTAATGAAGTGATGCAGGAGGAGGAGCAGCGTTTAATTGATGCCATGAATGCAGCGGCAGCTCTCCGGGGTGAGGAGCCGACTCCGACGCCGGAACCTACGCCGGAGCCTGGTACTATGACCATTGAGGAGGAAACGCTTGATACTTTGGGCCGCATCTATGCGCTTCTGATTTTCTTCACGGTTGTTCTGCTCCTGTATTTTAGCTATAAGTTTCTTCGTATATTCTTTTGATTTATGCCACCTTAACTCAGCAGGTAGAGTTCTTCCGATCGGATGATATGACTGTGCTCATAGTCGCTGGTTCGAGTCCAGCAGGTGGCACCAGGGCATTGCCCCAGGAAGATAAATGCTTGTAGGAAAGGAGGATTAATCATGGAGAATTCTGGTACTTCTACCACCCAGCTTTCCAGCATCGTTACTAGCTCCATGCTCAATGGCGTTCTGTCCGAGATCATCGGTCTGCTGCCGACGGTGCTGCCTGTGATGATCGGCTTCGTGGCGATCCGCAAGGGCATCAGCTTCGTCCTTAACATGCTCCATTCTGCGTAAGGACGCAAAGAGGGCGAGGGATTATCCCCCGCCCTTTTTTAATATCTTCGTTCTGTGTATTTTTTCAATGCCTTGATGCCGTATCTTGCAAGTTGAATGAGCAGTATCAACAGATAGACTGTTAATACTGAAATTGCTAGACTGATTGCAATGATAATTCCTACTGC
>CAJOIG010000043.1 GCA_905234575.1 uncultured Oscillospiraceae bacterium | reverse complement strand
AGGAAGGCCGCGCCGAGGGCTGTGGTCTCCACGGTATAGGGGCGGTCGATGGGACGGCGGAGGATATCCGCCTCGAACTGCATGAGGAAATCCGAGACCGAAGCGCCGCCGTCCACCCGCAGGACGTCGAGCTCGCTGCCGGTATCCTTTTCCATGACAGACAGAAGATCCGCCACCTGGTAGGCGATGCCCTCCAACACCGCGCGGCAGATATGCGCCTTGCCCGTGCCGCGGGTGATGCCCACCATGGCGCCGCGGGCGTAGGAATCCCACCAGGGCGCTCCGAGGCCGGTGAAAGCGCTGACGAGATAGACGCCGCCGGTGTCCGGGACGCTCTCCGCCAGGATGTCGCACTCATGAGCCGTGGAAATGAGACCGACCTCGTCCCGCAGCCACTGGATCGAGGAGCCGGCGTTGAAGACGCTGCCCTCCAGGGCATAGGTGGTCTGCCCTCCGATGCGCCAGCCGATGCTGGTGAGAAGACCGTTCTCGCTCCGCGGTGCGGTGTCCCCGGAGTTCATGAGGGTGAAGCAGCCAGTACCGTAGGTGTTTTTCGCCTGGCCGGGACGGATGCAGCCCTGACCAAGCAGGGCGGACTGCTGGTCGCCGGCGGCGCCGCATACGGGAATGCCCTCCAGGAGCGTCAGTCCCGGGATCCCGGAAATCACATGTCCGTAGATCTCGGAGTTGGAAACGGGCCGCGGAAGCATCTGCATGGGGATCCCGAGGCGGCGGCAGAGCGCCGCGTCCCAGGTGAGCTTGTGGATGTCGAACAGCATCGTGCGGCAGGCGTTCGAGACGTCGGTCACGTGCTGTCCGGTCAGGTTCCAGATCAGCCAGCAGTCCACCGTGCCGAACAGGAGCTCTCCCCTTTCCGCTCTGGCTCGGGCGCCAGGAACATTGTCCAGGATCCACTTGATCTTGGTCGCGGAGAAATAGGGGTCCGGGAGGAGACCGGTGGTATCCCGGATATAGTCGCTCAGCCCGTCCCGGATCAGCGTCTCCGCCATGGGCGCCGTCCGGCGGCACTGCCAGACGATGGCGTTGTAGATTGGCTTCCCGGTGGCTTTTTCCCAGACGATGGTCGTCTCACGCTGGTTCGTGATCCCGATGCCCGCGATGTCCGTCGGCGAGAGCCCGGACCGGGCGAACGCCTCCTCCAGCGCGTGGAACTGCGTGCCCAGGATCGCCATAGGGTCATGCTCGACCCACCCGGGCTGCGGGTAGATCTGCTCGAAGGGATACTGCGCCAGGGACACGATGCTCCCGGAGCTGTCGAACACGATGGCGCGGGACGAGGTCGTCCCCTGGTCCAGCGAGATGAGGTAACCGTTCATTTGTTGCTCCTTTCTCCAGTCGGCGTTGACGAAATCGTGATAATGGAGTAAAATCGAGTCAAAGAAATAACAACAAGATTATATCACACGATGGAGGACTTTTCCATGGCTAAGATCAAGGATTTTCATTTTCCCTCCTCCAACGGGAGGAACAGCATCCATTGCCGGCTGTGGGAGCCGGAGACCGAGCCGATCGGCGTCGTGCAGATGGTCCACGGCGTGGCGGAGCATATCGCCCGCTACAACGATTTCGCGGAGTTTCTGACGCAGCACGGCTTTGTCGCCGTGGGCGACGACCATCTCGGGCACGGACAGTCTGTGAACGATCCCTCCGAGCTCATCTGGTTCGACGAGACGGATGGCTGGAGCAAGGTCGTTCGGGACGAGAAGACACTCCACGACAAAATGAAGGTCGAGTACCCGAACGTGCCCCACGTCCTGCTCGGGCACAGCATGGGCAGTTTCCTCGCCCGAACCTACATCGGTGACTATCCCGACGACTTTGATCTGTGCATCCTCTCTGGCACGGGACAGCAGCCGCTCATTATCTGCCGCGCCGGACGCATGATGGCCGCACGGGACATACGCAAAAACGGCAGCAAGCACCGCAGCCCCCAGCTCAACGGCATGGCTTTCGGCTCCTACCTGAAGGGCATCGAAAACCCCATCGGACCGAACGACTGGATCTGCCGGGATGAAGCGGTCATCCGCGCCTACGACGCCGATCCCCTCTGCGGCATCCCGGGGAGTTCCGGCCTCATGTACGATATGATGACCGGTCTCGTGACAATCGGGCAGAAAAACCACATGCAAAAAATGCGAAAGAACCTCCCCGTCCTGTTCATCGCAGGCGAGGCCGACCCCGTCGGAAACTGGGGCAAGGATGTCCCCAGGGTTGCGGGGATGTTTCGCGCCGTTGGCATGCAGGACGTAACCGTGAAGATATATCCCGGTGCGCGGCATGAAGTGCTCAACGAGCTCAACAGGCAGGAGGTCTGGGACGACGTCCTCCAGTGGATCCAAAAGCATATCTGATCTTTCGCAGATAATATGGCAGCGGCCGGCCCCAAAACGGGACCGGTCGCTGTGATTTACGATTCAGAATTGGGTCCGCCCGGGCGGACAGCCCGCACTCGCAGCACGCGCAGGGAGTTGCAGACCGCCGCCAGGGTCACACCGGCGTCGGCAAAGACGGCGAGCCACAGCGGGCAGACGCCCAGCATGTCGAGCCCCAGGACGACGAGCTTGAAGCCCAGCGCGCCGAACGCGCTTTGCCGGACGATCCGCCGAACCTGCCGCGCCGTATTGATTCCGCAAAAGACCGACACCGGACCCGGATCCTCGGCCAGGATGTCCGCCTCCCCCGCGGCCGCCGCGCTCACGTCCGCAAGCGCGAAGCAGTCGGAATCGGCCGACGGGTCGCCCGCGTAAAGCAGCGCGGTCCCCCGCCGCCGTTCCTCCCCGATGTTTCGAAGAAGCTCCGTCCGACGCTCCGGCGTGCAGTCCGCATAAAACTGCGCGATCCCCACGGACCGGGCGAATTTCTCCGCCGACGACGGAGAATCCTCGGAGAACAGAAGAATCTCCCGTTCCTTATCCCAGGTTAGGCTCGCTATGGCGGCGGCGGAAGACTCCCGGGCAACGCCGCCGAGCAGGAGCCGCCCGGCATAGCGTCCGCTGATCCCCAGGTACGCGCTGCGCTCCGGCGTGGCGTCCTCGCCGGGATCCACGCCGTGCTCCCGTACGAACTCCTCCGTTCCGAGGACGATGGGCACGTTTTCCACCTCAACGGTGATGCCGCGTCCGGGGTCATGGGAAAAGCTTTGGATGAGCTCTATGTAGATCGTTCCTTGGTAAGCAGCCTTGATGCCCCGGGCCATGGGTCCATCGGAGTAGGCGCAGGCATGCGCCGCGATCCGAAGAAACGTGTCCGCGTCCAGACGCTCGCTTTTGACGGACAGGACCCGCAGGCCCTCCCCTTCGAGCGTGGGCGTCTGGTCGAAAACGATGGTCTCCGTCCGGCAGAGATCGTCCTCCGCCCGGGTGCTGCGGATGCGAACGTCCTGCTCGGCGGCCGCGCCGAGCCCCGCCCGGAAGCAGAGCGGAAGGCAGACGGCAAAGACACAGGGACAGGCGATCACCATGAGAAGCAGCGCACGGTACACCGCCGCTTTCACGGTAGTGTGGAAAACCAGCGGGAGCGCGACCGCCATGATCACGGCAAAAGCAAGAACGATCGGCGTATAGGCCCGGACAAAACGGGCGATGAATTCCTCCGGCCGCGAAAGCCGCTCCGCATCCGGCACGACGTCGGCCTCTTCGAGCGCACGGCGGGTCTTCTCCTCGATGTGACAGTACAGCACCGTAGCCATTTGCATCAGCAGCATGCCGAAGGCTCCCTCGACCCAGCGCCCGATGGAAAACGCGGCGATCGCGGAAACCAGCATCAGAAGGTCCTCGTGGACCTCCCGGTCGCGGATGCAGTTCATTACCGTTCGCAGCACCCGGTCATAGCCCGCCGTAAAAAACGAAGCCAGGGCCAGAAACAGCGACACGAGATGCTGCGGCACATAGCAGATCCAGGAGGCGGCAAAGAGGGCCGCCGCGATCGCGATCCTTGCGATCAGGATCTTATCCAATGCATGGGGACCTGCCTGGTGTTTCGCCAGGCAGGTCTCGCAGGTGCAGCCGTGTCCGTGGGCGGACAGAGCCTCGTTTGTCGCTTGCAGCGGAGCCATGGATCAGGCTTTCCCGTCGCTGCCGAGAACGTTCACGATCTTGGCCTTGACGAGCTCGCGGATATAATCCCGGCCGACCGTCAGATACTGACGAGGATCGAAGTGCTCGGGATGCTCGTTGAAGTGCTGGCGGATGCCGGCGGTCATGGCAAGGCGCAGGTCCGAGTCGATGTTGATCTTGCAGACGGCCATGGACGCCGCCTTGCGGAGCATATCCTCGGGCACGCCGATGGCGTCCACCAGAGCGCCGCCATTGGCGTTGATGATGTCCACGTACTTGGGGATGACGCTGGACGCGCCGTGAAGCACAATGGGGAACCCGGGCAGGCGCTTGCTGACCTCCTCCAGGATGTCGAAGCGGAGCTGGGGCTTCGTGCCGGGCTTGAACTTGTATGCGCCGTGGCTCGTGCCGATGGCGATGGCGAGAGAGTCGCAGCCCGTGCGGGAGACGAACTCCTCCACGTCATCGGGACGGGTGTAGCTGGAATCCTCGGCGGAGACCTTGACCTCGTCCTCCACGCCGGCGAGGGTACCGAGCTCGGCCTCCACGACGACGCCGTGATCGTGGGCATACTCCACGACCTTCTTCGTCAGCGCGATGTTGTCCTCAAAGGACTTGGAGGAGGCGTCGATCATGACGGAGGTGAAGCCGCCGTCGATGCAGCTCTTGCAGATCTCGAAGTCCGCGCCGTGGTCGAGGTGCAGCGCGATGGGAAGGCCGGTATCCTCCACCGCGGCCTCCACGAGCTTCAGAAGGTAAACGTGCTTGGCGTACTTCCGGGCGCCGGCGGACACCTGAAGGATCAGCGGAGAATTGACCTCCGCCGCCGCCTCGGTGATGCCCTGCACGATCTCCATGTTGTTTACGTTGAAAGCGCCGATGGCATAGCCGCCGTCATAGGCCTTCTGAAACATTTCCTTTGTCGATACGATAGGCATGGTGTATATACTCCTTTGAAAAAATGTTGTTTTTTCTTTATTGGTCTTTATTTTAACTCAATTTCATGCTATAATCAACCAAAACATTACTAAATGGAGGAAAAATCACAATGTCGGAGAAACTTATCGGCGCGTGCATCATCGGTCAGTCCGGCGGTCCCACGTCAGTCATCAACGCCAGCGCCTACGGCGCCATCGCCGCCGCCCTGGCCGCGGAGGAGATCACCCAGGTCCTCGGCGCCGACCACGGAATCACCGGCGTCCTGAGCGACACGCTCTACGATATGAGCAAGGAGGACCCTGAGGAGCTCAAACTTCTGAAAAACACTCCCTCCTCCGAGCTCGGTTCCTGCCGCTACAAACTCGCGGACCCCGATGTGGATGACACGGACTACAAGACCATCCTGGAGGTCTTCAAAAAGCACAACGTCCGCTACTTCTTCTATAACGGCGGCAACGACTCCATGGACACCTGCAGCAAGATCAGCCGCTTCATGGAGAAGTCCGGCTGGGAGTGCCGGGTCATGGGCATCCCCAAGACCATCGACAACGACCTCATCGAGACGGACCACTGCCCCGGCTTCGCCTCCGCCGCGAAATACATCGCCACGAGCTGCATGGAGGTCTCCTGCGACAGCCGCGTCTACCCCACCGGCCAGGTGACGATCATGGAGATCATGGGCCGTCACGCGGGCTGGCTCGCCGCCTCCACCGCCATCGGCACCCGCTTCGGCGCCGGTCCCGACCTTATTTATCTCCCCGAGCTCGACTTTGACATGGATAAATTCCTTGCGGACGTGGAGCGCGTCTTCAAGACCAAGGGCAACTGCCTCGTCGCCGTGTCCGAGGGCGTGCATTTCGCGGACGGCACCTTCGTTTCCGAGGCGAAGGCCAGCGCGACGGACGGCTTCGGCCACGCCCAGCTCGGCGGTCTGGCCGCGCGTCTCGCGGACGCCGTCAAAGCGCGTCTGAACGTCAAGACCCGCGCCATCGAGCTGAGCCTTCTGCAGCGCTGCGGAGCGCATCTGGCCTCCCGCGTCGACGTGGAGGAGGCGGAGATGGCCGGACGCGTCGCCGTGGAGAGCGCTGTCGCGGGCGAGACGGGCAAGATGGTCGCCTTCGAGCGCCGGAACGTCGGCGGCGACTACATGTGCCGGACAAAGCTCATCCCCCTCGGCGCCGTCGCAAACGCCGAGAAGAAGGTCCCCCTCGAGTGGATCACACCCGACGGCAACTTCGTAACGGACGATTTCATCGACTATGCGCTTCCCCTCATCCAGGGCACGCCGGAACGTCCGACCGTCAGCTCCCTCCCCCGCTACGCCCACCTGCGGAAGGTCAAGGCGTAAGCTGCCGTAACAACCCAAATCCCCCTTTGCATAGAATGGCGTGCAAAGGGGGATTTCTTTTGGCAAGCAAAGATCAATGCAACTACAAAGAAGGACCGCTGCCGTCCTGCGCGCCGCTGGCGCTCGGCACGATCCCGATGCAGCAGGGCGCCGAACCGGCCTATGACAAGAACGAGGCCCTGGTGAAGGGGACCCTGTTTCCCGGTCTGGACCTTCCCTTTATGGACTATGTCGCGGCGGGGACATTGGAAAACGTGCCGCTGTATGAGCTGATGGCGCTTGACTTCGTCACCCAGGAGCTCGCGCTGTATCTCGACACCCACGCGGACGACAAGGAGGCGTTCGAGACCTGGAAATGCTTCAAGGAGCTGGCGGAGGAGGGCCGACGCCGCTACGCCAAGCAGTACGGACCGATCACGCGCGCCCAGACCGCGATGTTTGACAGCTGGGTTTGGCCCGATGAACCCTGGCCGTGGGAATATCTCGCCAATGGAGGGAACGGCTGATGTTCATTTATGAAAAGAAATTGCAGTATCCTGTTAGGATCAAAAACCCGAACCCTCGGCTGGCAAAATTTATAATCAGTCAATACGGGGGTCCCGATGGCGAACTCGGCGCTTCCATGCGCTATCTCAGCCAGCGGTATTCCATGCCCTACCCGGAGCTGAAAACGGTCCTGACGGACATCGGAACAGAGGAATTGGGGCACCTGGAAATGGTCGCGGCGATCGTCCATCAGCTTACGAGGAACATGACCGTCGAGGAGGTCAAGGCCGCAGGGATGGAGGATTACTTCGTCGATCACACCGCGGGCGTCTATCTCCAGGCGGCGGCCGGATGGCCGTGGAATGCGGCTACCATCGCCGTCAAGGGCGACGTAATCGCGGATCTGACGGAGGACATGGGCGCGGAGCAGAAGGCTCGCGTGACCTACGATAACATCCTGCGTCTGGCCGACGACCCGGACGTCATCGACGTCATCCGCTTCCTGCGGGAGCGCGAGGTCGTGCACTTCCAGCGCTTCGGCGAGGCGCTGCGGCTGGCGACGGACCGTATGGATCAGCGGAACGTCTACGCCGTAAATCCGGCGTTCGACCGGTAATAGAAAAGCCTGCGGTAACTTGGCCGCAGGCTCATTATTATTTCGATTATTCTGCCGTCAAAGCGCGGAAGTCCTCCTCCGAGAGGATGGGGATACCGAGCGTTTCGGCCTTGGTGAGCTTGGAGCCGGGGTTCGCGCCGGCCAGCACATAGCTCGTTTTCTTCGAGACGGAGCCAGACGCCTTGCCGCCGAAGCGCTCGATCAGCGCCTCCGCCTCCGCACGGGTAAAGCTCTCCAGCGTGCCCGTCAGCACGAAGGTCTTGCCGGCGAAGCGGCTGTCGGCCACCTCCTCCCGGCTCTCAAACGAGACGCCTGCCGCCCGCAGCAGCTCGATCTGGTGACGGCTCTGCTCGCTCTGCAGCCACTCGACGATATAATGCGCGGTGATCGGCCCGATGTCGTCGATGGAGGTAAGCTCCTCCTCTGTGGCAGCCATGAGGTCGTCCAGCGTCGCGTACCGGCGGGCCAAGACCCTCGCGGCCTTCGCTCCCACCTGCCGGATCCCGAACGCACACAGGAGCCGGGCGAGGCCCTGGGATTTGCTGCGTTCGATGGCGTTTATGAGATTTTCCGCGGATCTCGGCCCCATGCGCTCCGCCATGGCGACGGATTGAGCGTCCAGGGAATACAACTCCGCGGGCGTGTTCAGAAGTCCCAGCTTATCCAGCGCCTGCGCGGCCGCCGGGCCGAGACCGTCGATGTCCATGGCCTCCTTGGAGGCAAAGTGGACGATGTTCCGAAGCCGCTGGGCGGGGCACTCCGCGCCGGTGCAGCGGATGGCCGCGCCGTCCTCATCCCGCTCCACGGGCGCGCCGCACGCGGGACAGAACGCCGGCAGACGGAAGAAGCCCTCGCTGTCCTTCGTGACGACCTGCAGGACCTCCGGGATGATCTCTCCCGCCTTCTGGACCAGGACCGTATCCCCGATGTTCACGCCGAGATTTTCGATGAAGTCCTGGTTGTGCAGCGTCGCGTTCGTGACGGTCGTGCCCGCGAGGCGAATGGGCTTGATGACGGCCTTCGGCGTGAGGACGCCGGTGCGGCCCACCTGCACAAGGATGTCCACGACGCGGCTCGGCTTCTTCTCCGGCGGATACTTGTACGCTACCGCCCAGCGGGGATACTTTGCCGTACTGCCAAGGGTCTCCCGCTGGGCCAGGTCGTTCAGCTTCACCACGGCGCCGTCGATGTCGTAGGCGTAATCCTCCCGGCCCTCGCCGATTCGGTCGATGGTGTCCGTGCAATCCTGCGGGGTCCGGCAGAGCGTATGCGGCACGACGGGAAGCCCCATCGCCGCCATCGCTTCAAGAGTCTCAAAGTGGTTCGTATAGCTCGTCCCCTCGGCAAGCTGGATATTGAAGAACACCACGTCCAGCTTCCGCTGGGCGCAGACGGCCGGATCCTGCTGACGGAGGCTGCCCGCGGCGGCGTTGCGGGGATTGGCAAGAGGCGCTTCCCCCGTGATCTCCCGCTGGGCGTTGATCTCCCCAAACACCTCGTGCGACATATACACCTCGCCGCGGACGATCAGGCGGGCCGGAGCGTTATGCAGCGTCTTCGGCAGACTGCGGACGGTGCGGAGGTTTTCGGTGACGTCCTCCCCCACCTCGCCGTTGCCGCGGGTCGCTCCGCGGAAAAACCGCCCCTGCCGGTATTCCACCGCCACGGAAAGACCGTCGATCTTCGGCTCGGTCACATAGTCGTGCGGCGCGGTGACGGCCTCGTCCATCCGCCCGACAAAGGCCGCGACCTCCTCAAAGGAAAAGACGTCCGCGAGACTCTCCAGCGGCACCTCATGCCGGACCGGAGAAAACGCCTCGCTCACATGCCCGCCCACATGCTGGGTCGGGGAATCCGGGCGGATCCACTCCGGATGCTCCGCCTCCATCCGCTTTAGCTCGTTGTTCATGCGGTCGTACTCGAAGTCCGAGACGAGGGGCGCGTCATTGTCGTAGTACGCGACGGACAGAGCCAGAAGCCGCTCCACCAGCGCATTGTAGCTTTCGATCGTGTGTTCCAAGTTCATCCTCCTGTGTTCGCGTTCGACCAGTTCCAATAGCTCTCCGGCACAGCGCCGACGATGACGGTCTCCGAGACCAGGATCTCCGTATCCACCGAGGTCCCCACGGTCCGCCAGGGCATGAGCAGGGAGATCTGCACAGTCAGGTCCAGCAGGATTTGATGCCGGGTTTGGTTGATGCCCGCCGTGCTCATCTCGCTGCGGAAGCCCGCCACGCTGGAGGAGAGCATCAGCACCTGCACGGGAATGGCGGGACCCTTGCCGGCAAGGATCGTGCTGCCCGTCATATTTCCAAGCGGGATGGAAACGGTGATATACCGGTCCTCCGTCCGCGCGACGGCGCGCTCGAGCACCCGCGCCGCCAGGGTGTTCACCGCGGCGATGTTCGTGCTCACGGCGACGATGCTCCCGTCAGCGCCGCGCTCCAAATTTACGAGGCTCGCGGCGTCAAAGCCCTCCTCCGTCATGATCTCCTTCACGATGGTGTTCACCGCCAGGATGACGGCGTCCTGCGCGTTCGAGACGGCAAGCTCCGTCACCAGGGTGCGGAAGGCCAGGGCTCCGGCGGTCATCCCCGCGGCAAGGAGCGCCGCGAGCAGCAGGATCGCCGCACGGCGTCTGGCACGGACCACGGACGCGTCCGCCGCAAAATGGGTTCTGTGATGCTTCGGCACAGCGCTCCCTCCTCAGGAGCAGGCTATGCCGCAAAAAGCTCGTTTATTCGCTGGTGCGCGCCATTTCCTCCAGGAACAGCCGGGCCAGACGGAGCTGGTCCTCGCATTCGCTCTGCTTCGCGATACTGGCGGGCGAATGGATGTTCCGAACTGCAACGGATACCGCCGCGGCCCGCACGCCGCCCAGGCTGCGCTGGATGGCCGAGGCATCCGTGCCGCCGGCCACGCGGGTCTTGGTCTGCCAGGGGATTCCGTTCTCATCGGCCAGACGACCCAGCAGAGAATAGAGCTCGCGGTCGTAGATCGTTCCCCGGTCCATGAACGGAATCACCACGCCCTTCCCGAGGCAGCA
>CAJOIG010000042.1 GCA_905234575.1 uncultured Oscillospiraceae bacterium | reverse complement strand
CGAACCGGACGCCCGGGTCGGTCGAGAGCGTCCTGTACAGCTTCGCGTCGCCCATCACGAAGGAGCCGACGTGCTGCCCGCGGTCCACGTTCTTCCGGGTGCCGGTGATGACGCCGGCCTCGATGAGCTCGCCCACCACCGGGGTGAACAGCTCGGTGTGCAGGCCGAGGTCGCGCTTGTCCATGAAGGAGCGTCCCACCACGTCCGGCATGCCGCCGAGGCCGATCTGGATGCAGTCGCCGTCGTGGACGAGGGAGGCGATGGTCTCCCCGATGATCCGGTCGGTCTCCGTGGGGACGGACCGGGGATACTCCGTCGCGGGTCGGGGCGCCTCGTACAGCATCTCCACCTGGCGGATGTTCAGCGTAAGGCTGCCCCGGAACTTGGGCAGGAAGGGGTTGACCTCCAGGATGATGTGCTTTGCGCTTTTGGCCGCGGTGTACTCCCACATCCCGCAGCCGGAGACGCAGAAGTCGCCGTTCTCGTCCATGGGCGTCGCCATGGCGATGAAGCGGTCGATGGGCTTATATGCCGCGCGGTTCGGCATGAAGTCGTGCAGGTTCGACGGCATGTGGGAGACGGCGCCGCCGGGGACGCATTCCCGCAGGGTCGCGTCGAAGAGGTGCCCGAGCACGGTGACGTGCTCCCGCAGATCCGGCATGTGGAGGAAGGGCACGTCGATGTTCCGGCCCTTCAGGAATTCCACGTTCTCGAGCTGCGGAACGACCTCGTGGAACCGCTCCAGGAATGTCAGCGGCTCGCACAGCACGCCGGAGGTGCACAGCTGCTCCCCCGAGCGGATCGAGGCCAGCACCTCGTCCACCGTGGTTTTCTTGCTCTCGTATTCCTTCCGATAGTCCATGGTCCTTACCTCGGTTCCTGAAAAATGGTTTTCAGCGTGGCAGCGGAGGAAGGATTCGAACCCTCACATACGGAGTCAGAGTCCGCTGTGCTACCTTTACACAACTCCGCTACGCTTGCGAACAAACGGTATTATACACGAAATCCCGGAAATGTCAAGAGAGATTTCCGCGCTTTCGCGTTATTTTTTCAGATAATTTTTGACGAGCTCCTCCAGGACCTCGTCCCGGTCCAGGCGGCTGATGAGGGCGCGGGCGTTGTTGTAGTTCGTGATGTAGGTCGGGTCCTCGGTGAGGATGTAGCCCACGAGCTGGTTGATGGGGTTGTAGCCCTTTTCGATCAGGGAGTTGTAGACGCTGAACAGGATCTCGCGAATCTCGGCGCTGTGATCCAGAACTTTGAATTTCCGGGTGGATTCCTCCATGATTGGGTACCTCCTCGATCGGTAGTGCGGACGAAAAAGCATGGCATATCGGCCCGTCTGGGATTATTATACCATGCTTTTTCAAAAAGAAAAGGGAAAATTATTACATTTTTATTAAGAATCGGAGTCGATGCGGTGTTTTTCAGCGGATGACCGCGCCGTGCTCCTTCGCGAGGGCCGCCAAAATGGCGCCGACGGTCTCCGCGGCGTGGTCCTCGGTGAGGGTCTGGTCCGCGGCCCGCAGGGTCAGGGAGAAGGCGACGCTCTTCTGGCCGGCGGGGATGGGCGCGCCGGTGTAGACGTCGAAGAGCTCCACGGCCTCGAGGTACTGCCCGCCCGCGGCGGCGATGGTGTCCTCCAACGCGGCGACGGGGATGTCGGTCCGGCAGACGAGGGCGATGTCGCGGGTGATGGCGGGGTACTTCGGCAGGGGCGTGAAGGTCTTTTCCGCCGCCTGGACGGCCCGCAGGGCGGGCAGGTCGAGCTGGGCGTAGAAGACCTCGCCCTCGAGCTCGTAGTTTCGGCAGACCAGGGGATGGATCTGGCCCAGGACGCCGACGGCGCGGCCGTTCACCACGATGCGGGCGCAGCGTCCGGGATGGAAGGAGGGATCGTCCTTATCGGCCTCCCAGCGGACGTTCTCGATCCGCAGATCCTTCAAAAGCGCCTCCACACAACCCTTGAGCTGGAAGAAGTCCGCGTCGCCGCCGTATTCCCCGAGGGTCAGGAAGGCGGGCTCGTCCGCAAGGCGGCTGTCCGCCTGGGGCAGGTACACCGTCGCCGTCTCGTAGAAGCGGACGACGGGGTTGCGCCGGGCGGCGTTCAGAGCGAGAACGTCCAGCATGGAGGGCAGGGGGGTCGTTCGCATGACGCTGCGGTCCTCGCCGAGGGGGTTCTGGATGACGAGGGCGTTCCGCAGGGGCGAATCCTCGGGCAGGCGGATGCGGTCCCAGGCCGCGGGGCTGCCGAAGGAATAGGTCAGGATCTCAGTGAAGCCCATGGCGCGGCAGAGCTCCGTGGCCTGGTTCTCGAAGGCCTGCTTCGGGCTCCAGCCGCCCTGGGCGGTCTCGCCGCGGAACATGGTGGGCTTGATCACGTCGTAGCCGTAGAACCGGGCGACCTCCTCCGCGAGGTCGGCGTAGTGCTCGATGTCGGAGCGCCAGGAGGGGACGATCACCTCGTCGCCGCGCATCGTAAAGCCGAGCTTCTCCAGCACGGAGACCATGTACTCGCGGGTGAAGTCGGTGCCCAGCAGGGCGTTGATGCGGTCCGGCTCCAGGATGACAGTCTTTTCCTGCGTGGGGACGGCCACCTCGTCGAGGATGCCGCCGACGACCTCGCCCGCGCCGAGGAGCTCGACCAGCTCGCAGGCGCGCTGCACGGCGGGGATGGTGCCGTCCGGGTCGAGGCCCTTCTCGAACTTGGAGGAGGCGTCCGTCCGCATTCCCAGCGCGATGGCGGTCTTGCGGATGGAGGTGCCGTTGAAGTTCGCGGACTCGAAGATGATGGTGTTCGTGTCGTCCACGATCTCGGAGTTCTCGCCGCCCATGACGCCCGCGAGGGCGACGGGCTTCTCGGCGTCCGCGATGACGAGCATGCTGGAGGTGAGCTTGCGGCTCGCGCCGTCGAGGGTCATGAGGGTCTCGCCGGACTCGGCCCGGCGCACGACGATCTTGCCGCCGCCGAGGCAGCTGTAGTCGAAGGCGTGCATGGGCTGGCCGTATTCCTGCATGACGTAGTTCGTGATGTCCACGATGTTGTTGATGGGCCGGATCCCGGAGGCGCGCAGACGGCGGCGCAGCCAGGCGGGGGAGGGCTCGATCTTGATGTTCTTCACCATGCGGGCGGTGTAGCGCGGGCAGAGCTCGGCGTCCCGGATCTCGATGGAGAGGTGGTTGCGGATGTCGTCCCCGCCGGCGGCCTCGACCTCCGGCTCATGGACGTGGAACTCCGTGCCGAAGGTGGCGGCGGCCTCGCGGGCGAGACCGATGACGCTCAGACAGTCGGGGCGGTTGTTCGTGATCTCAAACTCCACGACGCTGTCCGTGAGACCCAGGACCTTTTTGATGTCGTCGCCGGGCTCGCAGGGCTCCTGGAGGAGGAAGATGCCGTCCTCGATGGCGTAGGGGTAGTCGTGGGTGTCGAGGCCGAGCTCGCCCAGGGAGCAGAGCATGCCCTCGCTGGTGACGCCGCGGAGCTTGCCGGTGTGGATCTCCTTGCCGCCGGGCAGGGTGGACCCGTCCAGCGCCACGGGGACGAGGTCGTCCATGGAGACGTTCTGGGCGCCGGTCACGATGGTGAGCTCCCGGTCGCCGCCGACGTCGATCTTGCAGACCCAGAGGTGGTCGGAATCGGGGTGGGGGCTCATGAAGGTGACCTTGCCCACCACGACGCGGTCGATGCCGTCGCCGGTGTTCGAGACGGTCTCTACCTTGGAGCCGGACATGGTCATCCCGTCGCAGAACTCCTTGTCGGAGACATTGATCTTCGTATAGTCATTCAGCCATTCGCGCGAAAGAATCATTGTGCGGTACCTCCCCTCAGAACTGCGCCAGGAAGCGGTCGTCGTTCTCGAACATCAGGCGCAGGTCGCTGATGCCGAAGCGGAACATCGCCATGCGCTCCGCGCCGACGCCGAAGGCGAAGCCGGAGTATTTCGCGGTGTCGATGCCGCAGCCCTCCAGCACCTTTGGGTGCACCATGCCGGCGCCGAGAAGCTCGATCCAGCCCTCGCCCTTGCAGACGCGGCAGCCCTTGCCGTGGCACTCGAAGCACTCGATGTCTACCTCGCAGCTCGGCTCGGTGAAGGGGAAGTGGTGGGGGCGGAAGCGGGTGCGGGTCTCGGGGCCGTACAGCCGGTGCACGAGCTCGTTGAGCGTGCCCTTCAGGTCCGCGAAGGTGATGCCCTCGTCCACGACGAGCCCCTCGATCTGGTGGAACATGGGGCTGTGGGTGGCGTCCACCTCGTCCTTGCGGTAGACGCGGCCCGGGGAGATGACGCGGATGGGCAGGGGCTGCGTCTCCATGACGTGGACCTGGACGGGGCTCGTCTGGGTGCGGAGCAGGACCTCGTCGTTGTCGTCGAAGTAGAAGGTGTCCTGCCGGTCGCGGGCGGGATGGCCCTCTCCGGTGTTCAGCCGGTCGAAGTTGTAGCTCGAGAGCTCCACCTCGGGGCCCTCGGCGATGGTGAAGCCCATGCCGATGAAGATCTCCTTGGCCTCGCGGATGACCTTGTTCAGCGGGTGCTGGTGTCCGATGCGGACGGGCTTGCCCGGCATGGTGACGTCCGTCGCCTCCGCGGCGAGACGGGCTTCAAGCGCTTTCTCGGCCAGGGTCTGCCGTCCGGTCTCGATGGCCGCCGTGAGCTCCTCGCGGATCTGGTTCGCGAGCTGGCCCATGACGGGGCGCTCCTCGGCGGAGAGCTTTCCCATCTGCTTCAGGACGGCGGTGAGCTCGCCCTTCTTGCCCAGGTATTTGACGCGGAGCGCCTCGAGCGCGTCCAGCGCCCCGGCCTCCCGGATCGCCGCGAGGGATTCCTCCCGCAGCTGCCGCAGTGTCTGTTCCATAGTTCGTATGCTCCTTGCGCGTAAAAACGATTGTCTGTTTCTATTAAAACTAATCTTTATCTATACCACAATTCTTTCTTTTTAGCAACAGAAATCCGCGAAACTCCGGCCATAATTCGATTGACGGCGGTTTTTGGAGGGACTATAATAGGTGAAAACCGGGGGGAGGCGAGAGCGTGGAGCTATCGGACAGCAGGCGGATGAAGGCGGCGGACCGCGCCGCCATCGAGGGCGGCGTCGATTCGCTGCGCCTCATGGAGACCGCGGCGGGCTTTGTCTGCGCCGCGGCGGAGGAGTTCCTCGGGGAGGACCGCCGGGCGGCGGTGTTCTGCGGGCCGGGTAACAACGGCGGCGACGGCGTGGCCGCGGCGCGGATGCTCCGGCAGCGCGGCGTCGAGGTCCGGGCCTTTCTCGTGGGCGACCGGAGCAAAATGACCCCCGACACCCGTGCCATGGAGCAGAAGCTCCGGGACGCGGGCGGCGCGCTGGAGTCCTTCCGTCCGGAGGACGCCTCCATCGCCGCGTTCACGGCGGAGGCGGGGGTGATCGTGGACGCCGTGTTCGGCGTGGGCCTGTCCCGGGACCTGACCGGGGACGCGCTTGCGGCGGTGCGGCTTATGAACGCCTCCAAGGCGCCGACGGTGGCGGCGGACATCCCGAGCGGCGTCTCGGCGGACACCGGGCGCATCTTCGGCGAGGCGGCGGAGGCGGCCGTCACCGTGACCTTCACCCGCGGAAAGCCCGGGCATTTCGTGGAGCCCGGCTGCGTGTACTGCGGGGAGGTCCGCGTGGCGGACATCGGCATCCCCCGGACCCTGGCGGAGGGGAGCGGCTGCGGGGTCTACGCCATCCACGGGGAGGACCTTCGCCTGCCCCGGCGGAAGCGCCTGAGCCACAAGGGCGACCATGGCAAGCTCCTGATCCTCGGCGGCAGCATGGGCTATACCGGCGCGCCGAGCCTCTGCGCCCGGGCGGCGGTCCGGGCGGGCGCGGGACTGGTATATCTCGGTGTCCCGTCGGATATATATGAGATAACCGCGGTAAAAAACGACGAGGCCATGCCCTTTCCCCGGACGGAGGAATCCCTCCGCGAGCGCATGGGCGGCTGTCATGTGTGCGTGCTCGGGCCCGGCATGGGCCGGAGCGAAGAGACGCTTTCTCTGACGCGGCGGGTGCTGCGGGCGTTCCGCGGTCCCGTCGTCGCGGACGCGGACGCTCTCTGGGCCATCGCCGAGGGCCCGTCGGTCCTCGAGGGGACGGCGGCGGTGCTGACGCCCCACGAGGGGGAGTTCCGGCGGCTGCTGGGCCGGCCCGTGCTTGACCGGCTGAACGACGCCCGGGACTATGCGCGCGACCACGGCTGCGCCCTGGTCCTCAAGGGGCACCGGACGATCTGCGCCTTCCCGGACGGCGGCGCCTACGTCATCGACGCGGGCAATCCCGGCATGGCGAAGGGCGGCAGCGGGGACGTGCTGGCGGGCGTCATCGGCGCGCTGCTGGGACAGTTACCTTCCCGCCGGGCGGTGGTGACAGCCTGCTGGCTCCACGCCCGGGCCGGGGACCTCGCGGCGGAGCGCTTCGGGGAATACGGCATGACCGCCGGGGACATCATCGACCGCCTGCCGCAGGCGGAGCTGGAGATCGCGGAATAACTCATCACGGGAGTCGGTATGCGGAAACGGTTTCTTTCCGTACTGATGATACCCCTTCTGCTCCTCGCTGGCTGCGGCGAGCGGGAGGCAAAGCTGGAGCGGCGCTTCGGCGCCTTTCGGGAGGCCGTCCTTGGCGCGGCGTCGGTCACCTTCCGCGGGTCCCTCACGGCGGACTTCGGCGGCACGGCGGAGACCTATGTTCTCGATGTGTCCTATGACGGGCGGGAGACCGCCGTCACCGTCGTGGAGCCGCGGCTTCTGGCGGGCGTGACGGCCCGCGCCCGCTGGGGCGAGACCACGGTGGAATACGGCGGCGTGATGCTCGGCATGGGCGAACTGGACGCCGACGGCCTCACTCCGGCGTCGGCCCTGCCGGTGGTTTTGCAGGCCATGGCGGGCGGGGGCACGGAACTCATCTGGCAGGAGGACGGCCTTCTCGCGGCGCGGCTGTATGCGGGGGAGAGCTCCCGCTGCACCGTCTGGCTCGACGAAAACGACGTCCCCGTCATGGCGGAGATCGCCTCCGACGGGCGGGCGGTCATCACCTGCGCGATACAGGACTGGAAACTCACGCCGGGCTGACCGGCGCTGTACCAAAGAGAAAGGGAACGATATGAACGATCAGACGAAGCGCACCTGGGCGGAGGTGAGCCTTTCCGCCATCGAGCACAACTACCGCGTCATGCGGGTCTGCCTGCCGGAGGGGTGCAAGTTCCTCGGCGTGGTGAAGGCGGATTCCTACGGGCACGGCGCGATCCCGGTGTCGAAGCGCCTGGAGGCCATCGGCTGCGACTATCTCGCCGTCGCCTGCCTCGACGAGGCCCGGACGCTGCGGGCGGCGGGGGTCGGCCTGCCCATCCTCATCCTGGGCTACACCCCGGCGGAATACGCGCCGGAGCTCGCGGAGCTTCGCATCACCCAGGCCGTGGGCAGCCTGGACTACGCCGCCGCTCTCAGCGAGGCTCTGCAGGGCACGGGGAAGACCCTGACGGTCCATCTGAAGCTCGAGACCGGCATGGGCCGCACGGGCTTCCGCGTCTTCGGGGACTGGAAGGCTCTTCCGGCGGCCACGGCGGTGCGCCTGCCCGGCCTGTACGCCGAGGGCGTGTTCACCCATTTCTGCGTCTCCGACGCGGACGTAGGCGTGCGGGACTTCACCCTGGAGCAGCTTTCGCGCTTCCGCCGGGCGGTGGAGGCCATCGAGACCCGCTCGGGCCATACCTTTGCCATCAAGCACTGCACGAACTCCGGCGCCATGGCCTCCTTCCCGGAGGCGTACATGGACATGGTCCGTCCCGGCGTGTCGCTGTACGGCATGTATCCCGGCCCGGACCGGGAGCGCTTCGAGCTCATCCCCGCCATGACCCTCAAGACCCGGGTGGCGTACATCGAACGCCACGAGCCCGGCGACACCATCAGCTACGGCCGGACCTTCACCGTGGAACGCCCGTCGGAGCTGGCGGTCCTGCCCATCGGCTACGCGGACGGCCTGCACCGGACGCTGTCGAACAAGCTGCGCGTCCTGGTGAACGGGCATGTCGCGCCCCAGGTGGGCCGCATCTGCATGGATATGTGCATGGCGGATGTCACGGGCCTCGGCGTGAAGCCCGGGGACGAGGTGGAGATCTTCGGCCGGAACATGCCCATCGACGACGTGGCGGACTGGGCCGGCACCATCCACTACGAGCTGACCTGCGCCGTATCCCCCCGCGTCCCGCGGGTGTATGTGGACTGAATAAAAACGCGCCGATCGTGGGAGAATAACCGTGTACCCGTACATAGAATGGTTCGGGTAGATTCTCCTACGAAAGCGGTGCTTCCTCATGACACATCCCGTGCGGCGGGGCGACATTTTTTACGCCGACCTGAGTCCCGTGGTGGGCTCGGAGCAGGGGGGACTGCGCCCTGTCCTCATCGTACAGAACGACACCGGCAACCGCCACAGCCCCACGGTGATCGCCGCGGCCATCACCTCCCAGGTGGGCAAGGCAAGGCTGCCGACCCACATCGAGATCCCCGCGCCGGAGAGCGGCCTGACCCGGGACAGCGTCATCCTGCTCGAGCAGATCCGCACCCTGGACAAATCCCGCCTGCGGGAGCGGATGGGCCGCCTGGACGGTCCCACCATGGACCGGGTGGACGGCGCCATCGCCGTGAGCTTCGGCCTGGGCTCTCTGTCGTAAACCCCGACCTCCCTTCATACGCTGATAGCGTGGAGGGAGGTCGTTTTCTATGCAGGTTCCCGTGTACATCGACGACAAGCCGGTCGGGACGCTGACGCTGGAGCGCCGCGGTCCCTGGACGGAGCTCGACGCGCGCCTGCCGGACGTTGGCCGGGTGGTGCGGCTGACGCTGTACGGCGAGAGAGCGTTCTACTGCGGGGTGCCGGTCCCGGAGGGGGCAAGGATGCGCCTTTTCCGGCGGCTGACGGCGGCGGAGGCCCGGACGCTCCCGGAGACGCCCGCCTATGCGGCGGAAAAGCCCCGGCGGGAGGGTTCGGAGCCGTTCCCGCCGGAGGACCGGCCCCGCCATGTCCTCTGGCACGGGGGACGCCCCCATTATTTCTAGACGGATCGGCCGGGATGTGCTATAATTTTATTTGAAGCAAATCCAGTTTTTTGCGGAAATGCGTGAGGGAGGGCCTGCGTCATGCGGATGGTGGACCTGATCGACAAAAAGCGCGGCGGCGGAGAGCTCACGACCGAGGAGATCCGCTGGATGATCGACGGCTTCACCCGGGGCGCGATCCCGGATTACCAGATGAGCGCCATGTGCATGGCGATCTGCTTCCGGGACATGACCGCCCGGGAGACCTACGACCTCACCATGGCGATGCTGGACTCCGGCGAGCGGGTGGACCTCTCGTCCATCCCCGGCGTCAAGGCGGACAAGCACTCCACCGGCGGCGTCGGCGACAAGACGAGCCTCGTCCTCTGCCCCATGGCGGCAGCCTGCGGTCTGCGGATGGCGAAGCTCTCCGGGCGCGGCCTCGGCCACACCGGCGGCACCATCGACAAGCTCGAGAGCTTTCCGGGCTTCTCCACCGCCCTGCCCCGGGAGGTGTTCCTGCAGTCCGTGCGGGACAACGGCTTCGCCATCGCCGGACAGACCGGCGAGATCTGCCCGGCGGACAAAAAGCTCTATGCCCTCCGTGACGTGACCGCCACCGTCGCCTCCCGGCCGCTCATCGTCGGCAGCATCATGTCGAAGAAGCTCGCCTCCGGCGCGGATGTCATCGTGCTGGACGTCAAGACCGGCTCCGGCGCCTTCATGGAGACGGAGGAGGCCGCCTTCGAGCTGGCGCGCTCCATGGCGGACGTGGGCCGCCGGGCGGGCAAGCGCGTGAGCTGCGTCGTGACGGATATGGACGAGCCCCTGGGCCACGCCGTCGGCAACGCCCTGGAGGTCCGGGAGGCCCTGGCCGCCCTGCGCGGGGAATACAAGGGGGACCTCATGGACCTCTGCCTCGCGCTGGGCACGGAGCTTCTGCTCTCCGCCGGGGTCGCCCGGGAGGAGGATGAGGCCCGCGCCATGCTGTCCCGTACCATCGAGGACGGCTCCGCTCTGCGCTGCTTCCGGCGCTTCGTCGAGGCTCAGGGCGGCGATCCCGCCGCGGTGGACGACGACCGTCTCCTGCCCCGGGCGCCGGTCGTTGTCGAGGCATCGAGCCTCCGGGCCGGGTATGTCCGCCGCATGGACGCCCACGGCGTTGGCCTTGTCAGTATGCACCTCGGCGGCGGCCGGGCGGCAAAGGACGACGCCATTGACCTGTCCGTCGGCGTGGTCCTGCATAAGAAGGTCGGCGACCGGGTGGAAACGGGGGAGAGCCTCGGCACGATCCACGCCCGCTCGGAGGAGGACGCCGCGAAGGCCGCGGCCTTGCTGCGGTCCTGCTATGATTTGTCCGACGAGCCTGCGGAGCGGCCGCCCTTCATCAAGGGTGTCGTGCGCGGAGAGGAGGCGCGTCCGTGACGGGAAAAAACCGGGCGATCGAGTTCTATCGCTTTGCTGCGGCGATCCTGATCCTCTGCTACCACTTCCACTGGGCGGCCTTCCCGGACGGGGAGCTGTTTGCCGGGTGCTACCTTTTCGTGGAGTTTTTCTTCATCCTGAGCGGGTATCTCATGCTCTCCTATGTCCGCCGCCACGCGGGGGAGGCCGAGCGCCGGGAACCCGCCAGGGCCGCGTTCCGGTATATGCGCGAGCGCCTGCGCCGGCTGTACCCGCAGCATCTGCTGTCCTGGGCGCTGGTGGCGGCCATCGGCCTGCTCGTGACGAAAAAGGTCTGGCCCATCGAGTGCCTCACCATCGGCTGGCAGGAGCTGCTCCTCGTCAACATCTTCGGCTTCCTGCGGGGAGAGTACATCAACATCGTCTGCTGGTATCTCAGCGCGCTGGTGTTCGCGTCCTACATTATATATTACCTTCTCCTGCGCTGCGAGGAGACCTTCGTGCGGGTCATCGCGCCGGTGCTGCTTGTGGTGTGCTACGGCACGATCTTCGACCGGGCGGAGAGCCTGGCCGTGACCATCCACTTCACCCGGTACGCCCCGAACCTGGGCTTTCTGCGGGCGCTGGCGGACATCACCGTGGGCTGTCTCGCCTATCGCGCGTGCGAGTGGCTGGGGGAGGAGGAGCTGCCCGGCGAGCGCGTCCTGGCCACGCTGACGGAAACGGCGGTGTTCGCCGCCTTCGAGTTCTACATGCTCCGGGCCTCCGGGAAGGCCGATTTTTTGATGGTGCCGCTGTTTTTCGCCTTCGTCATCAGCGTGTTCCGCGGGCGGAGCGTGTTCAGCCGGGTGCTGGACAATCGCCTGTCCGGCTGGCTGGGCCGACGGAGCTACGCGGTGTTCCTGAACAATTTCGTCGTGATCTATCCCTTCATGCATTTCTTCCCGGAGGCCGGCCTCGGGACCATGTGCCTCGTCTGCATCCCGGCGTGCCTT
>CAJOIG010000041.1 GCA_905234575.1 uncultured Oscillospiraceae bacterium | reverse complement strand
AAAGCCGCTTGGACTCCGCCTTGAACTGTTTCTTTGCCATGAATGATCCGACCTTTCCAATGAGTTAGCACTCGTTATATCTGAGTGCTAATTTACCACTTGCCGCCTCGAATGTCAAGTCCCGGAGCGAATCGTTCATAATTCAGTTAAAAATAGTTTACAGGGTGATTACAGATTGGAAAACCGGCTTGCCTTTTCCCGGAGAGCCGACTATAATTGACATAACTGAATTTACATAATGTCGAGGTGTGTCATGAAACGGCGGTCGATCCCGGTCCTTGCGGCGATTTTATCTCTCGCGCTGTGCGCCTGCGGCGCGGCGGGAGAGGCGGAGCCTGCCCAGACCCCCGCCGTCTCCGTGAGCGCGCCGACCCCGACGGCGGCCCCGGCGGAGACCCCGGTCCCCACGGAGCCTCCCGTCCCGGCGGAGACCGCCGCCTCCCGGCCGGTGACGCCCGAGCCCGCCGACGGCTGGGCGGGGACGTACCTCGCCTTCCTGGAGGACAACTACGACATCTTCGCCGCTCTCTGGCCGGACGGCATCTCGGGCGTGGGATACATCGACCTCGACCTCGACGGCACGCCGGAGATGATCCTCTTCGATCAGGGCGCCTCCGCCACCCTCGGCGCGCAGATGTTCGACCTGGTGGACGGTCAGGTGTACTGCGTTTCCAGCGTGCTGGACGCCGCGAAGGGCGCCTTCGACGACGCGCATTTCGCCTCCGCCTCCGTCTGCACGAGCTATTTCGAGTCCTTCCGCCTTGCCCGCACCGCGGACGGCTTTACCTTCTGGGTCAGCAGCGAGAACGGCACGATGGAGGATTCCTGGAGCGAGATCCTCCGCTTCGAGCTCTCCCAGGGCGGCGGCGCCCTCGCCCCCGTGAGCGTGTGCACCCAGCTCCTCACGGTGGACCCCGAGACCGGCAAGGTCACGGAGGAGCGCTACCTCGTCGGCGGCGAGCCCGCGGACAAGGCGGCCTACGAGGCGGCCGCGGCGGTCTATACCGAGGCCCCGGACCTGGGCTACGAGGGCAAGGGCGTCTTCCTCTGGAACGACATGCAGCGCTATGACACCACCTGCGACGGGCTGCTCGCCATGGCGCAGGACGCGGCGGAGGCCTATGTCCCCGTCGCCTGACGTGACCGCATCCCCATATGAACCGACCGGGCGGCGTCCTGCCGTCCGGTTTTTTCGATTCGGCGCGTGTTTGGGGTTGTTTGCCGGGGAAAGTTGTTATATAATGTACTTTCGGAAGATTACACCAAGACGACGATTTGGATGGTGAGACGATATGCCGACACAATGGAAGCGCTCTCCCGAGGAGCTGCATAAGACCTACGTCGCGAACACCGAGGCGTTTTACCGCGTCGCGGGCCGGGAGCTCGCGGGGCAGATGGACAAGTTCTGCACGGACTGCGCCCTGCAGCTCTTTGCCCGGGGCGCCCGGCTGGGGGAGGAGCACGTCGCCGCGGCAAACGCGCTGTACTCCCGGGGCCAGAAGCAGCCGGACTGGCTGCTGTGGGCCCTGTCCACCGCCGTGGGCGAGAGCGGGGACTTCCTGCCGCCCCTGTTTTTCTGGACGCTGACCGAGCGGGACGCCCGGCACGGCACGGAGCACTCCCGGGTGTTCATCCGCATGCTCACGAACATCCTGCTCTATGTCGCGGCGGCGGACGACGACGTCACCTACGCCGAGGCGGAGTACATCACCGAGTGCGGCGAGAAGCTCTCCGCCCTGTGCGACAGCGCGGGCGTGAAGCCGGGAAAGCCCGGTCTGCGCGCGGCGGACTTCGTCACGAGCGCGGAGGAGTCCTTCCTCACGAAAAATCCCCCGCGGGCCGCGGCCTCGGGCGGGGACGCCAAAGCCCCCGGCACAGCCGGCGCGGACACGGCGGCGGACACGGCCTCCGAAGCGGAGCCCGAGCCCGAGAAGCCGAGCCTGGACGAGCTCATGGCCCAGCTGGACGATCTGGTCGGCCTCACCGCGGTGAAGAAGGACGTCAAATCCACCATGAACCTCATCAAGGTCCGAAAGCTGCGGGAGGAGCACGGCCTGCCCGTGGCGCCCATGAGCATGCACATGGTGTTCACGGGCAACCCCGGCACCGGCAAGACCACCGTCGCCCGGCTGATCGGCGGGCTGTACAACGCCATCGGCGCCCTGACGAAGGGCCAGCTCGTGGAGGTGGACCGCTCCGGCCTCGTCGCGGGCTACGTCGGCCAGACCGCCATCAAGACCCAGGAGGTCATCACGTCGGCCCTCGGCGGCGTGCTGTTCATCGACGAGGCGTATTCCCTGGCCTCCGGCGGGGAGAACGACTTCGGCCGCGAGGCCATCGAGACCCTCCTGAAGGCCATGGAGGACCACCGGGACGATCTCGTCGTCATCGTGGCGGGGTATACGGAGCCCATGGAGCGCTTCCTCGACTCCAACCCCGGCCTCGAGAGCCGATTCAACAAATACATCGAGTTCCCCGATTACAACGGCGACGAGCTCAACGCCATCTTCCACAGCCAGTGCCGCAAAAACGGCTACGAGCTGGACGAGGAGGCCGAGGCCGCCGCGAAGGAGTTCTTCGCGGAGCTCTATGAAAACCGGGACGAGAACTTCGGCAACGGCCGCGACGTCCGCAACCGCTTCGAGGACATGGTCGTCCGCCAGGCCAACCGCGTCGCCGCCATGGAGGCGCCCTCAAAGGAGGACCTCGTCACCTTCACGAAGGCCGACTTTTTCCCCACGGAGGAGGACTGACCCCGCCCATGGAAGACAGGCATCTGGGCGTTTACATCCACATCCCCTTCTGCGCCTCGAAGTGCGGCTACTGCGACTTTTACTCCCTCGCCGGCTGCGACGGACGCATGGGGAGCTACCAGGAGGCGCTGCTCCGCCACATCGGGGAGGCCTCCGCCGCCATGGCCCCGTATTACATCGACACGGTGTATTTCGGCGGCGGCACGCCGAGCTACTTCGGCGCCCGGCGTCTGACCGACGCCTTCAACGCCCTCAAACGGGCCGGGCGCGTGCTGAAAAGCGCGGAGGTCACGGTGGAGTGCAACCCCGACAGCGTCACCCGGCATGATCTGCGCCTGCTGCGGAAGGAGGGCGTGAACCGCATCTCCCTCGGCGTACAGTCCGCGAGCGACGATCTGTTGAAGATCATCGGCCGCCGCCACAACTTTGCCCAGGTGAAAAAGGCGGTCAAAAGCATCCGCGCGGAGGGCTTCCAGAACCTCAGCGTGGACCTCATCTACGGTCTGCCGAACCAGACCCGGGACGACTGGGCGGACACCCTGGCCCGCGTGCTGGAGCTCGAGCCGGAGCATATCTCCTGCTACGGCCTCAAGCTGGAGGAGGGCACGCCCATGTACCGGGAGTATAAGGACAGCCCCGTCATCCCCACGGACGACGACCAGGCGGACATGTACCTCTACGCCGTGCAGACCCTCGGGCTCTACAACTACGGGCAGTACGAGATCTCGAACTTCGCCCGCCGGGGCTATGAGTCCCGGCACAACATGAAATACTGGGACCTGCAGGACTACCTGGGCTTCGGCCCGGGGGCCCACTCCTGCATCGGGGACACGCGCTACAGCTACGTCCGCTCGCTGGACGGCTACATCGCCGGCGTCGCGGGGGGACAGAGCCTCCTCGACGAGTACGAGAAGCTCGACGAGCTCGACCGCGCCGCGGAGTACATCCTCCTCGGCATGCGCCGGGCGAAGGGCGTCTCCGGCGAGGAGTACCACCGGATCTACCGCAGCGATTTCGCGCCCCTCGAGGAGCTGCTGCGGGAGTACGAGAAGGACGGTTGGACGAAGCGCCGCCCGGACGGACGCTGGTGCTTCACCCCGACGGGCTTTCTCCTGTCGAACATCCTCATCGGCTCGCTGCTGGACGCCCAGGCCCAGCACCGGCTGAGCGCGAACCCCTGGATGGGGGACAGCGCCTCGGAGCTCGGCCGCATCGAGCTGCCCTCCGATCGGGACATCCACTGATAAGTTTCGCATGATTTGCATGCGCCGGTAAGAAAGGGAAAACACTATATGGCTGGCAAGCATGTGCAGAAAAAGGCCCCGGCCCGCGCGTCGGACCGCCGGACGGAAGCGCCGGCGTCCCGCGGCCGGAGCGACAACGTATACGTCGTGACCCCGGAGCGGACAAACAGCCGCTCCCGCCGGGAGGACTACGAGGAACAGTGGGAGGAGGCCCCGCGCGGCTCCGGCTGGATGCGGTGGCTCATCCCCGTGTTCGCCGTGCTGGCCGCGGCGGTGGTCATCCTGGGCGTCACCCTCGCCCGGGCGAACGCCGTGGCCTCCATGGAGACGATCTTCCCGAACGTCACGGTGAACGGCGTGAACGTCGGCGGCCTGACCCCGGCGGAGGCCGCGGCGGCTCTGGAGGCCGCGAACGCCGCCGCCGACCCCTATAAGGACGCTTCGGTGAAGGTGCTGCTTCCTTTGGAGCACAGCTTCACGGTCGCCGCGTCGGACATCGGCCTCGCAGGCTCGTCGGGCACGGACGTCACGGCCCTGCTGGAGACGGCGTGGATGTACGGCCGGACCGGCACGCCCCTGCAGAACCTGCGGGCCTTCCGCGCCGCGAAAAAGGCCCCTGTCGCTCTGACGGCGGAGACTTCGCCGGAGCCGACGCCGAACGCCGCCCCGGTCCTTGACGAGAACGCCCTGCGCTCCATCGTGACGACGGCGGTGAGCGAGGTGAATGCCCTGCTGCTCGACACTACCGCGGTCGTCGGCCCGGACGGCGTCACCCTCACGAAGGGCATGAGCGCCTCCCGGGTGGACGCGAACGCCGTCGTGGAGCAGGTCAAGAACGCCTTCCTCACGCAGAACTACGCCGACATCACCGCCGAGCCCATCACCACCGACGCCGGCGACGCCAGCGTGTCCGACGCGGACTTCCTCCAGTCCATCTACGACTCCGTCCACACCGACCCCGTGAACGCCGCCTTCGACAAGGCCACCGGCGGCGTCGTCCCGGGCAAGGCGGGCGTGAGCTTCGACATGGAGGAGGCCCTGCGGCTCTGGACCGCCGCCCAGCCGGGTGAGCAGGTCTTCATTCCCTTCGTTCTCACGGACCCGGAGATCATGGACCTGAACGACGCCCTGTTCGCGGACTGCCTCGCGGAAAAGAGCACGTCCCTCTCCGGCTCGTCCAGCACCCGGATCCACAACATCACCCTGGCCGCCGGGTCCCTGAACGACACCGTGGTGAACCCCGGCGAGACCTTCGACTACAACTCCTGCCTCGGCGAGCGCACCACCGCCCGCGGCTATGGGGAGGCCGGCGCCTATTCCGGCGGCAAGCACGTGAACCAGGTCGGCGGCGGCATCTGCCAGGGCAGCTCCACGCTGTACTACTGCGCCATGAAGGCGAACCTCGACATCACCGTGCGCTACTGCCACTATTTCGTCGTGAGCTACCTGCCCCGCGGCATGGACGCCACGGTGAGCTGGGGCGGCCCGGACTTCCGCTTCGTGAACTCCCGGAACTACCCTGTCAAGATCAAGGCGTGGGTGTCCGACGGGTATCTCACCGTCCAGATCTGGGGCACGGACGAGGACGGCAGCTACGTCGAGCTGACGAGCGACACCTGGGAGGACGACGAGTTCTATTACGCCCAGACCTACCGTACAGTGTACAACGCCGACGGGTCCCAGCGCAGCCGGACGAAGGAGGCCTACAGCTCCTACCACAAGTACGAGGCCGGCGAGGAGGAGACCCCGACGCCCGAGCCCGCGGCCACGAACACCCCGGAGCCCACCCAGGCACCGGAGGCCACGCCCACGCCCACGGCGCCCCCCGCCGCCGACACGCCCACGCCGCCGCCCACCACGGCGCCGGAGCCCGAGCCCGAGCCCGAACCGGAACCGGAGCCCGAACCGCAGCCGGAGCCGGAACCCCAGCCGGAACCTCAGCCGGAGCCCGAGGGCGGCGAAGGCGGAGAATGACCATACATGACAGTTTTGGAGGAAATCGATGAGTAAGCAAAAATTCTATGTCACGACGCCCATCTACTATCCGTCGGACAACCTGCATATCGGCCACAGCTACTGCACCGTCGCCACGGACGCGCTGGCCCGCTACAAGCGCCTGCGCGGGTACGACGTGATGTTCCTCACCGGCACGGACGAGCACGGCCAGAAGATCGAAGCCAAGGCCAGGGAGGCCGGCTGCACGCCCAAGGAATTCGTGGACCGGATCGTGGAGGGCCCCCGGGGCGTCAAGGCCCTGTGGAAGCTCATGAACATCTCGAACGACCGCTTCATCCGCACCACGGACGACTATCACGTCGCCTCCATCCAGCGGATCTTCCGCAAGATGTACGACAACGGCGACATCTACAAGTCCGTCTACAAGGGCAAGTACTGCAAGGACTGCGAGAGCTTCTGGACCGAGAGCCAGCTCGTCGAGGGCAAATGCCCCGACTGCGGCCGCGCCGTCGCCGACGCCGAGGAGGAGGCCTATTTCTTCCGTGCCTCCAAGTATGCGGACCGCATCCGCGACCTTCTGCTGAACACCGATTTCCTGGAGCCCCGCAGCCGCGTCAACGAGATGGTGAACAACTTCATCGACTGCGAGGGCGGCCTGCAGGATCTCTGCGTCTCCCGCACGAGCTTCACCTGGGGCGTGCCCGTGGACTTCGATCCCGGCCATGTGGTGTATGTGTGGCTCGACGCGCTGTTCAACTACGTCACCGCCCTCGGATATATGAACGACAAGTACGACGACATGGACCGCTGGCCCGGCGTGAACATCGTCGGCAAGGAGATCGTCCGCTTCCACTCCATCTACTGGCCGGCCTTCCTCATGAGCGTGGGCCTGCCCCTGCCGCAGAAGGTCTACGGCCACGGCTGGCTGCTGCTGGACGGCGGCAAGATCTCGAAGTCGAAGCTCGCGGAGCAGAAGGTCGTGAACGTGGTGGACCCGTACCTGCTGTCCGAGCGCTACGGCGTGGACGCCCTGCGCTTCTTCCTGCTGCGGACCTTCCCCTTTGGCTCCGACGGCAACTTCTCGAACGAGCTGCTTCTGCAGACCATCAACACCGACCTCGCGAACGACCTCGGCAACCTCGTCTCCCGCACCACCGCCATGGTCCGCAAGTACTTCGGCGGCACCCTGCCCGCGGAGCAGACCGAGGACCCGGAAAAAGACGCCGAGCTCATTGCCATGGTCTCCGGCCTGCGGGACCGCTACGAGGCCGAGATGGAGAAATACCAGTTCCAGAACGGCATCGCGGAGGTGTTCCGCGCCATCTCCCGCGCGAACAAATACATCGACGAGAACGCGCCGTGGGTCCTCGCGAAGGACGAGGCGCAGAAGCCGCGCCTGGCCCGCGTGATGTATAACCTCCTCGAGACCATCCGCATCTGCGGCGCGCTCCTGGCCCCCGTCATGCCCGAGACGACGGAAAAGATCATGGCCCGCATCGGCGCGTCGGAGTACGGCTGGGACAGCCTCGGCGACTTCGGCGGCCTGCCCGCCGCCGCGACCGTCACCGAGGGCGAGGCCCTGTTCCCCCGCATCGACGTGGCGAAGGAGCTCGAGGCGCTGGCCGCCCTCTCCGCCGCCAGGAACGCGGAGCCCGCGCCCGAGCCCGAGGAGGAGCCCGTGACCTTCAAGCCCGAGATCGCCTTCGACGACTTCGAGAAGGTGGACATGACCGTCGTGAAGGTCCTCTCTTGCGAGAACGTCAAGAAGTCCAAGAAGCTCCTGCGCTTCACCCTGGACGACGGCTCCGGCACGGAGCGGCAGATCCTCTCCGGCATCGCCCAGTACTACCGGGCGGAGGACCTCGTCGGCAAGACCCTCGTGGCCTGCACGAACCTCGCACCCCGGAAGATGATGGGCCTCGACTCCTGCGGCATGCTGCTCTCCGCGGAGAAAAACGGCGTCCTGAACCTCATCATGCTGGACGACGCGATCCCCGCCGGGGCAAAGCTATGCTGACGGCATAAACCGATCCGGCCTCCCATATCTTTGTAAAAAAGCTATGGGAGGTCTTTCTATGCCCTATGAGGAAAAACGCGCGCCGGCGGTGCCCCACCGCCTGACGCTGGACGAGCGGCAGCGCCTCGCCGTCACCGGGGTGGAGGAGGTCGTGAGCTTCCACGAGGAGGAGATCACCGTCCGCACGTCGAAGGGCCTGCTCGTCGTCCGCGGCAGCGGCCTGCGGGTGGATAAGCTCGCGAAGGACAGCGGGGAGCTCGCCGTTTCCGGCAACGTGACCGAGCTGTGCTACGAGGAGGACCGGACCGCGCAGGGCTTCTTCGCGCGGCTGCTGCGCTGATGGGACTCGCGCCGTCGGCACAGCTCGTCGAGGCCGGGCAGTTCCTGCTGCTGGGCGCGGTCCTGGGCCTTCTGTACGAGCTCCTGGGCGCTCTGCGGGACGGGACGGGCCTTTCCGGCGGGCCGGGGGACGTGCTGTTCTGCCTCGGGGCGGGTCTTGCCGTTTTCGCGGGCGGCATGGCCTCGGCCGAGGGCCGCGTCCGGCTGTACATGGTCCTCGCGGCGGCCGCCGGGTGGGGCCTGTGGGCCCGGGGCGTTTCGCCGGTCACGCGGCCGGTCGGAGCGCGGCTCTGGCGGGCGGCGGCCCGTCCGGTGCGGCGCGGCCTGGGATTTTTGGCCGAAATCGGCAAAAAGCTCTTTTCAAACGCGAAAAAAAGGTTTACAATAATGGGACAGAAGCTTGGCCGCGGGTCCCTGCGGCGGAAAGGAGGCGGACGACGTGCGATTTCGGAGCGCGGGCTGGCTGACGGCCCTGGTGCTGGCGGGACTGCTGGCGTACGGCTGCATCACCCTGATGACTATGCGGAGCAAGGTCGCCGAGGCCGCCAAGACGGAGGCGCAGCTCCAGACGAAGGCCGAGCAGATCCAGGAGGAGAACGCCGCCCTCCGGCACGCTCTCGACCACCAGGACGACCCCGACACCATCGAGGACATCGCCCGGGAAAAGCTCGGGCTCGTCATGCCCGATGAGCGCATCTTTTACGATGCGGGCGAATGACCCAAAAATACAGCGCCGCTATTGTGCATCCTGCCGATAGCGGCGTTTTTATGCGGGTTTCGATTGTGCATCTTGCGGAAGAAAATTCGTTTTTCGGACGGTTTTGGGTTGACTTTGGCGCGGGAGGAGGCTATACTGTACTTAGTCGGCTAAATAGCATCAAAGGAGAAGTCCCGTGGAAGACAACGAACTGCTCAGTCTGTTCACGGACATGACCCGTGTCCACACGGCGTATGTGGAGCGCAGGCTCCTGCCGCTGGGCCTCCATACCGGTCAGGGCGCCATCATCTCCGCCCTTGGCGAGCGCGGCCCCAGCAGCCAGAAGGAGCTCGCGGAGTACCGCCGTGTTTCCGCCGCCACCATCAGCGTCATGCTCCGCCGCATGGAGAAAAGCGGCTTTGTCACGCGGTCCGTGTCCGCGGACGGAAAATGCAACCTCATCTCCCTCACCGAGGAGGGACAGGCCATGTACGAGGCCCTCTGCCGGGACCGGCAGGGCGAGCCCGAGCGGGTGTTCGCCGGACTCAGCCGGGAGGAGCTCCGCCTCGCGGAGAAGATCTTCCAGACCGTCTCCCAGAACCTCGCGGATCTGGCACAGTAGGAAATAGGCCCTGCTTTCCGGGGTTTATTGATAAGAATTAAGAAATAATTTTTTTAGGAGGAACACACAATGGGAAAACCTATGGCTGATTACGTCAAGCTGCCCGAGCTCGAGGAGTATGCCGAATGGTTCAAGGACTTTGCGGACCTCTACCGTGAGGACGGCATCCTGCAGGTCACCTGGAAGACCCTGGATATGCCCATGCATCACTCCGGCATGGCCCACCGTGCGGTCGGCCAGCTCGCCCGCATCATCGGCGCCGACATGAAGAATGAGATCATCATCTTCACCATGCTCGGCGACAACTGGATGATCGAGTCCGATCCCGACGGCTGGGAGACCTACTCCGAGCTGCCCACCCAGCGCTTCCAGCATCAATACTTCGACGATACGAACCTGTTCAAGAACATGGCCTTCGATATCGACGTTCCCACCATCGGCGCCATCCCCGGCCCCGGCTTCCACTGGGACTCCGCTCTGCTCGCGGACATCACCATCTGCACCGAGGACTGCGTCATGGAAGTCCCCCACGGCCAGGGCGGCCTCGTTCCCGGCGACGGCATGGGCGGCCTCTGCCAGTTCTACATGGGCGCCAAGCGCGGCAACTACTACCTCTCCACCACCCGTCAGATGACGGCGAAGGAGATGCTCGACTTCGGCTTCGTGTCCGAGGTCGTGCCCAAGGGTCAGGCCCAGGCCCGCGCCTGGGAGATCGCCCGCATGTGGAAGAAGATGTCCTATGAGAACCGCACTATCATGGCGAACATCATGAAGCGCCCGGTCCGCAAGTGGCTCATGGACGACTTCAAGCTCCACACCGTTTCCGAGCAGTACGGCTCCCTCCTCCGCATCGCCGCCGGCGAGCTGGGCGACGAGAACTCCTCCCAGCAGGACGAGAAGTACATCTCCCGCGTCAACGACTGGCGCTATGCCACCACCGACATG
>CAJOIG010000040.1 GCA_905234575.1 uncultured Oscillospiraceae bacterium | reverse complement strand
GAGGCCGTCGTCGTGGAGGACCTCCGCGAGAGGCGCCATGGAGACGCCGCCGATGCCGATGAGATAGCCCCGCTTTCCGGGGGCGTGAAAGCTGTCAAAGGAAGGCATATAGATACCTCGAATCTGCGATATTCCTTAGCCCATTATATGCCCCCGCCGCGGCTTTTACAAGAGCATTCGCGGCAAAGGGCCGAAAAAGGACGCCCGGCGCGATACCGGACGTCCTGTTTTTCGTTTCGGCCGGGCCTTATTCCGCCGGAGCGACGGGGGCGACAGGCGTGGCCTGCGCGGGCTCCTCGATCACGGGCGCGGGCTCCGCAGCAGGGGCAGGCGCGGGGATCACGGGCTCCGCGGCCGGGGCGGGCGCGGACTCGGGAGCGGGCACATAGACCACGTTCTCGGGCTCGGGCTCGGGCATGGCGGCCTCGGGCGGGAGGATCTCGTCCAGCTCCTCCTGCTTCGCCGCGGCGACCATGGCGGCGCCCTCGGCGATGGCCTCGGCCCGGCGGGCCTTGTGGTTGCGGACCGCGATGACGGTCATGGAGGCAAGATCCAGCACGCCGTTCAGGCAGAAGCCGATGCCGAGCAGCATCATGCCGCTGTAGAAGGAGTTGTACTGGCCCTTATCGGTGACGAGGCCGATGCTGCCGCCGAGGCCGTACAGGAAGCTCGCGGGCGTGGTGGAGGGGGCGGACGTGAGATCGAAGTCCGTCACCGTCACAACGCCGACGCCGGCGCCGAGGATGGCGAAGATCAGCACGAGCCACCAGCGGGGGAACTTCATCCGGCAGATGTCCACGGAATACTGGAGCTTCAGCAGCGCGTCCGCCAGGAGAAGGATGCCGAGGATGCGGATCACCAGCACATAGCCCACGCCGGTGCCGCCGGTGATGAGGCCGCTGAGAGCGACATAGGCGCCCGCAAACAGCGCAAGCAGGCCGATGGCGAACTCCGAGCGGTACTCGCCGCTGACGGGCTTCGCGCTGAAATAGAGGATGATGTACACGATGCCGAAAACGCCGATGAGTCCGCCGACGCCATAGCAGCAGTACTGGGAGACCTCATAGGGCTTGACGATGAACGCGACACCGAGGAGGATGCACGCCACCGCCGCGACGATGAGGTTGCGGATGGGATGTCCGAACACATTCTGGACGCGGCCCGCGCCCTTCTGCTTGTCCTTCTTGGCCTTTTTCGCCTTCTTCTCCGACACAGCCTCTGTGTCCTTGATCTTCTTTGCCATCGGGAATCGATCCTTTCTGAGTAATCAAACGAGGAAAAACATGTATCGCCGTCCCGCCAGACGGCGGCGCAGAGCGCGGAACGCCATGCGGCGCTCCACTACCCCGGTACCATACTATCATGCCGCCCGTCAAAAGTAAAGAACAATCTGCCGCTCTGAGAATTTTTGTTAAAAATCAAACAGAGTCATCTGGCTGGTCTCGGGCATATCGCGGAAGGCGCCGAGGCGGCGCAGGGTCTCGATGTGGGCGGAGCTGACCTTGGGGCAGGCGTCCGCGACCTCCTCGATGGAGACGAACCGCCGCCCGTCCTTTGTCGCCGCGGCGAGGTCCGCCGCCGCCGTATCCCCGAGGCCGGACACCGCCACGAAGGGCACCCGCAGAAGGCGGTCCCCCTCCGGGATGAACCGGAACGCCTCGGATTTATAGAGGTCGATGGGGGCAAAATCGAACCCGCGCATATAGAACTCGTACACCATCTCGAGGGTCGTGGTGAGATCGATCTCCTTGGCGGTGGCGTCCGGGTTCTCCCGGATCTGCTTGAGCTTCGCCCGGACCTTCTGGGCGCCGCCGAGCATCATCTCCGCGTCGAAGCCGTCCTTCTGGCTCCGGCGGTAGAACAGCGCGGCATAGAACGCCAGCGGGTAGTGGACCTTGTACCAGGCGATTCGGAAGGCCATGAGGACATATGCCACGGCGTGGGCCTTCGGGAAGAGGTATTCGATCTTGTGGCAGGAGTCGATGTACCACTGGGGCACGCCGTGGTCCACCATGGCCTGCACCTGCTCGTCCGTGAGCTGCTTGTTCTTCTTGCGGACGTTCTCCATGGACTTGAAGGCGGTGTTCGCGTCGATGCCCTTGCTCATGAGGTAGATCATGATGTCGTCGCGGCAGCCGATGGTCTCGGAGACGGTGGCGGTCTTGGACTTGATGAGGTCCTGGGCGTTGCCGAGCCACACGCCGGTGCCGTGAGAGTAGCCCGACAGCCGCACCAGCATATCGAACTTGTCCGGCTGGGTGTCCACGAGCATCTGCCGGGTGAAGCCCGTGCCGAACTCCGGGATGCCGATGGAGCCGGTCTGGCCGATGATGGGGTCGTCGTCCGGCAGGCCGAGGGCCTTGGGGGACTTGAACAGGCTCATGGTCTCCGGGTCGTCCAGGCGGATCTCCGTGGCGTTCGTGCCTGTGAAGCGCTCGAGCATGTTGATCATGGTGGGGTTATCGTGTCCGAGCTCGTCGAGCTTCAGGAGGTAGTCCTCCATGAAATGGTATTCAAGGTGGGTGGTGATGATGTCCGTTCCCACGTCGTCCGCCGGGTGCTGGACGGGGCAGAAATCCGTCACGTCCATGTCCTGGGGGATGATGACGAGGCCGCCGGGATGCTGGCCCGTGGTGCGCTTGACGCCGACGAGGCCCTGGGCCAGCCGGTTCATCTCCGCCTGGGAGAAGGACTTCCCCCGCTCCTCGGCGTATTTCTTCACATAGCCGTAGGCGGTCTTTTCCGCGATGGTGCCGACGGTCCCGGCCTTGAAGACGTGGTCGTCCCCGAACAGCGTGCGGGTGTAGGCGTGGGCGTTGGCCTGGTATTCGCCGGAGAAGTTCAGGTCGATATCCGGGACCTTGTCGCCCTTGATGCCGAGGAAGGTGGCGAAGGGGATGTCGAACCCCTCCTTCCGCATCTCGATGCCGCAGTTCGGGCAGAGCTTGTCCGGCATGTCCGCGCCGCAGCCGTAACCCCTGCCTGACTCGAAATCCGTGTGATAGCACTTGGGGCAGAGGTAGTGCGCGGGGAGGCTGTTGACCTCCGTGATGCCGGAGAGATACGCCACGAGGCTCGAGCCGACGCTGCCCCGGCTGCCCACGAGATACCCGTGAGCGACGGAATCCGCCACGAGCTTCTGCGCGGACATATAGATGACGTCGAAGTGCCGGCCGAGGATGGTGTCCATCTCGTGCTCCACGCGCTCCATGATGATGGGCGCGGGATTTGGACCGTACAGCTCCCGCAGGCGGCCGTACACCAGGTCCTTGAGCTGCCCGTCGGAGTTCTCGATGACCGGCGGATACAGGTGCAGCTCCGGCAGGAGGGCCACCTGGCCCTCGATGAGGTCCGCGACGGCGTTCGTGTTCTTCACCACGACCTCATAGGCCCGCTCCTCGCCGAGATAAGCAAATTCCGCGAGCATATCGTCCGTCGTGCGGAAATACAGAGGCATGTCCTGGTCCGCGTCGGCAAAGCCCTTGGCGTTCAGGAGGATGTGGCGGAATAGCTCGTCCTCCGGGTCGAGGAAATGCACGTCCCCCGTGGCGCAGACGGGCTTGCCGAGCTCGTCTGCGATGGCGAGGACCCGGCGGTTCATGTCCCGCAGCTCGTCCACGTCTTTCGCCATGCCGTTTTCCAGCATGAAGGCGTTGTTCGCGATGGGCATGATCTCAAAATAGTCATAGAACGAGCCGATGCGCTTGAGCTCCGCGTGTCCGCGGTGCCGGGCCACGGCCTGGAAGAACTCCCCCGCCTCGCAGGCGCTGCCGACGAGGAGCCCCTCCCGGTGCCGCATGAGCAGGCTCTTCGGGATAATGGGGACCTTGCGGAAGTGCTTCAAATGGCTCTCGGAAATGAGCTGATAGAGGTTTTTGAGGCCGACGCGGTTGCGGACCAGCAGGGAGATGTGCCGGGTCCGGGGCGGTCGGCCGTGGCCCTGGCGCTCGGCATGGCAGAAGTCGTTGAGCTCCGAGAGCCGCCCGATCCCCCGCTCTTCCAGCAGAACGACGAGCCGCGCGAGGATGCGCCCGCAGGTATAGGCGTCGTCCGACGCCCGGTGGTGGTTGAACGGCGGCAGGCCGAGACGGTCCGCCACGATGTCGAGCTTGAACTTCTTCAGATCCGGCAGGAGCGCCTGGGACAGGGCCAGCGTATCCATGTACGTCGGCGTGAAGGCCCGGCCCATGCGGTCCGCCGCCTCGGTAATGAAGCCGATGTCAAAATCCGCGTTGTGGGCGCAGAGGGGACGGTCCCCGACGAAATCAAGAAACGCCGCCACGGCCTCGGCCTCGCTCGGCGCGCCGCGCACGTCGAGGTCCGTGATGCCCGTCAGCTTCTGGATCTCCGGCGGGATGGGCCTCTCCGGGTCCACGAAGGTCTGGAAGCGGTCGCCCTCCAGGCCGTCGTGGAAGAGCACCGCGCCGATCTCCGTGATTCGGTCCGTCGTGTCCGAGAGGCCCGTCGTCTCGATGTCGAAGGCAATGAAGTCGCCGGTGATCGGACCGTCGCCCTCGCCGCGGACAGCGGCGTTCTCGTCCATGTCATTTACATAATATCCTTCCAGGCCGTAGATGACCTTGATTCCCTTCGCGGCCTTCGCCGCCGCGGGGAAGGCCTGGGCCACGCCGTGGTCCGTCACGGCGATGGCGGGCATGCCCCACGCCGCCGCGCGCTTCACCGCCGCGCCCACGTCCGTCAGCGCATCCATGGAGGACATCTGCGTGTGCAGGTGCAGCTCCACGCGCTTTTCGGGCGCGGTGTCCTGCCGGACGGGCGGCGCCTCCGCGGTCTGGATGCAGCGGGGATCCAGGACCACCTCCTGGGTGAACTTGTCAAAGCGCATGCTGCCGGAGACGGTGACGTACATCCCCGGGGAGACGATGCCCTTCGCGGCGCCGACCTCCTCCTTGGGGAAGAACTTCGTCACCCGCAGGCTGCCGCTGCCGTCCGTCATGTCGAACTGCAGGACGTAGGCCCCGCGCTTCGGGATGTCCCGGCTCTCCTCCGCGAAGATCCGGCCGGAGACGGTCACGGACTTCATCTCGGGGCTGGCCTCCGCGATGGAAATGACCTTGCCGCCCTTGGCGGGCTTTCCGAAGAGGGTCTTCGCGGCGGGCTTTTTCTTCGGCGCGGCGGGCGCCTCCTCCCGGGGGGCGTCGACGTCGAGGCGCACGCCCCGAAGTCCGTATTCCCGGCAGAGCCGCCCCTCCAGGGCCGCCGTCAGCGCGGGCGCGGGCCGGGTCGGGAAGAAGGCCCGGACCTCCATGGTCATGCTCTCCCGGCGCACGACGACGGAGAGGACCCGGACATCGTCCAGCTCCCCTGCGTTTTCTCCCGCGAGACACGGGAACATTTCCAGAAACGGTATCTTCTCTTCCAAGCTCGTATGTACTCCGGTGTTATGCTTCCCGCTCGATGAGGGCCAGGAGCTCGTCGAGGAGCTCCGCCTCCGGGATCTTCGTTTTGACGACGCGGCCCTTGCGGAAGAGGCTGCCGAAGCCCTTGCCGCCGGCCACGCCGAAATCTGCCTCCGACGCCTCGCCGGGGCCGTTCACCTCGCAGCCCATGACGGCGACGGTGATGTCCTTCCGGATACCCTCCAGCCGCTGTTCCGCGGCGGTGGCAAGGCCGATGAGGTCGATGCTCGTCCGTCCGCAGGTGGGGCAGGAGACGAAGCGCAGTCCCTTCCGCCGCAGGCCGCAGGCCCGCAGGATGGCAAGGCCCGCCCGGACCTCCTCCACCGGGTCCGCCGTGAGGCTCACGCGGATGGTGTCGCCGATGCCCTCCAGGAGGAGGGCGCCGATGCCCGCCGCGGAGTTCACAAGGCCCGTATAGCTCGTGCCGGCCTCGGTGACGCCCACGTGGAGGGGGCAGTCGAAGCGCGCCGCCGCGAGACGGTACGCCGCCACCGCCGTGGGCACGTCCGACGCCTTGACGGAGAGGGCCACGTCCCGGAACCCGAACCCGGCAAGGGCGTCGAGTTCGCCCGCGGCGCTCTCCACGAGGGCTTCCGCCGTGGGGCCGCCGTATTTCGCGAGGACGGATTTCTCCACCGACCCGGAGTTCACGCCCACGCGGATGGGGATGCCCCGCTCCTTACAGGCGTTCGCCACGGCCTCCACCCGCTCCGGCCGTCCGATGTTGCCGGGATTGATGCGGATAGCGTGGACCCCGGCCTCCGCCGCCGCCAGGGCGAGCCGGTGGTCGAAATGGATGTCCGCCACGACGGGCATGGGCGCCTCCGCGAGGATCGCGGGCAGAGCCTCCGCGGCAGCCATGTCCGGCACGGCGACGCGGATGATGTCGCAGCCCGCGGCGTGCAGGCGTCGCATCTGGTCGAGGGTCGCCGCGGCGTCGCTCGTTTTCGTATTGCACATGGACTGGACCGTGACCGGCGCGCCGCCGCCCACGGGGATCCCGCCCACGAGGATCTGTCTTGTGTTCTCTCTCGTCATATCGACTCTCCGTCAGCCCGCGATAATGCGGGCGATGTCGTTGTACATCACAAAGGCCATGAGACCGAGCAGAGCCACGAGGCCCGCCGCGTGGACATAGCCCTCGTATTTCCCGTCGATCTTGCGGCGCAGCAGGCGCTCGGCCGCCCAGGTCACGAACAGGAAGAGGATGCGTCCCCCATCCAGCGCGGGCAGGGGCAGCAGGTTCATCACCGCGAGGTTGATCGCGATGAAGGCGGTGAGGTAGGCGATGTTCAGCAGGGCGTCCCTGGTGGTGTCCGACTGGGTGCCCACATCCGCAATGAGATCCACGATGCCGACGACGCCGGTCATCTGCTGGATGCCCGCCGCGCCGGTGATGAGGTCCTCGAGGCCCAGCCACACCATGCGGACGAAGTCCATCGCCCCGTACCAGGAATACTTCAGCCACGCCCCGGGCCCGGACTCCCGCACGCCGAGGGTGAAGCCGTAGCGGACGGTGACCTCCCCGGTCTCGGGGTCGGCGTACTCCACGGGGACCATGGGATAGTCCTCCAGCGTCAGCTTTTTCCCGTCCCGGACGACGGTGATGTCCGAGGTGTCCCCGGACCGCCGGGCGAGATAGGTCGTCACGTCGCCGGTGGTATAGATTCGCTGGCCGTTGATGCGCCAGAAGGTGTCCCCCACCTGCAAAGCGTCGGCCCCCTCGTAGGGGCAGCCCGCGGCAAACTCGGTGATGGTCGGCGCGACGAAGGCGTCCATCTGGGTGAACAGGGCGAGGATCACCGCAAGGCCCAGCAGGAAGTTCATCGCGGCGCCGGCGACGAGGATGAGGAGCCGCCGCCAGGGAGCGGCGTTCGTGAAGGCCGCCGGGTCGTCCGAGGCCTCGTCCTCGCCCTCCATGGCGCAGTAGCCCCCGATGGGCAGGGCCCGCAGACTGAGCTGCGTGCCGTGTTTGTCCTCGCGGTGCCAGAGGAGCGGTCCCATGCCGAGGGCAAACTCCCGCACCCGGACGCCGCACGCCCGGGCCGCCACGAAGTGTCCCCACTCGTGGATGCCGATGAGGATCCCGAAGATCAGGACCGCGAGAAGGATATACAAAACAGTACTCATGGGATTAGTCTATTCCGAACGCGCGAAAATATTGCAGCTTCTCCCGGACGAGCTCACGGGCGGCGGCGTCCGCCTCCAGGATTGCCTCCAGGCTGTCCGCCGGCGCGTCCCCGAGGCGCTCCACCGTCTCCGCCACCAGGTCGTAGATGTCGTTGAAGCCGATGTGCCCCTCGAGAAACAGCGCCACCGCCGCCTCGTTCGCCGCGCTCATGACGCAGGGCGCCGCGCCGCCCCGGCGGGCGCAGTCCATGGCGAGGCCCAGGCAGGGCGTCTTTTCGAGGTCCGGCGCCTCGAAGGTCAGGTCCTTCATGGCCCGGAAATCCAGCCGCTCGTAGGGCGAGGCGGTCCGGTCCGGCCAGGTCAGCGCGTACTGGATGGGCAGGCCCATGTCCGGCACGGCGAGCTGGGCGAGGACGGTCCCGTCCGTCAGCTCCACCATGGAGTGGATGACGCTCTGCGGATGCACCACCACCTGGATGTCGTCCGGCGTGACGGAAAACAGGTGCATCGCCTCAATGAACTCGAGGCCCTTGTTCATCATCGTCGCGCTGTCCACGGAGATCTTCGCCCCCATGGACCAGTTGGGATGCGCCACGGCCTGGGCGGGGGTGACGTCCTTCGTGCGGCGGCGCGGCCAGCCCCGGAAGGGGCCGCCGGAGCCGGTGAGCAGGATGCGGGCAAGCTGGTCCCGCCGGCCCTCCAGGCACTGGAAGATCGCGGAGTGCTCCGAATCCACCGGCACGATCTCCGCGCCGTAGTCCCGGGCCGCCGCCATGACAAGGGAGCCTGCGCAGACCAGGGTCTCCTTGTTCGCGAGGCAGATCCGCTTTTTCTCCGCGATGGCGTCCAGCGTCGGCTGGAGGCCCACGGAGCCGGACACTGCCGTGACCACCGCCTCCACGCTCGCAAGCGCCGTCGCCTGCCGGAGACCGTCCATGCCCTCGCCGATCTCGAGGTCCAGGTCCGCGACGCGCACCCGCAGGTCCGCGGCGGCGGCCCCGTCGAACACCGCGGCGTAGCGGGGCTTGAAGCGCCGGATCTGCTCCTCCAGGAGCTTCACGCTCTTCTGGGCGGTCAGCGCCTCCACCCGGAGGCCGAGACGCTCCGCGGCGTCCAGAGTCTGCCGTCCGATGGACCCCGTGGAGCCCAGGACAGAAATCGAATTCATCATAATTGTATGCCTCGCAGAGTTCGCGTCCGCAGACGCGAAAAAATCAAATCATTTTTTCCGGGGACATGCGCCTCGGAAAAAAACCTTCTCGCGGAGGGAACGTGCGGCTCGAAGAGCCGTGCGCTGAGCGGAGCGCAGCCTTCTCGTCAAAATGCTTACATTTTGACGATCATTTCACGCCGCCGTAGCGCCGATCACGGCTCTGAAAGGCGGCGATGGCCCTGTCGATCTCCCGCTCGTCGAAATCCGGCCAGAGCACGTCGGAAAAGTACATCTCCGCGTAGGCCAGCTGCCACAGGAGGTAGTTCGAGATCCGCGTCTCCCCGCCCGGACGGATCAGAAGGTCCGGGTCCGGCATGTCCGCGGTGTAGAGATATGAGCCGAAGAGCTCCTCCGTCAGCTCGGGACAGCCCTCCGCCGCCCAGTGTTTCGCCGCGCGGACGATCTCGTCCCGCCCGCCGTAGTTCAGGCAGATGTTCACCTGCCCGCCGGGATAATTCTTGGAGCGCTCCTCCGCCCGCTCGCAGAGCTCGCGAAGCTCCGGCGTCAGCAGGGACAGATCCCCGAAAAAGCGCAGGCGGGTCTGCTCCTTCTCCATGTCCCGCAGGGCCTCGTCCAGGTATTTGCGGAGAAGTCCCATGATGCCGCGGACCTCGTCCTCCGGCCGCTTCCAGTTCTCCGTGGAGAAGGCATAGACCGTGAGATACTCTACGCCAATGGCCCGGCAGTACCGCGCCGCGCGGCGGAAGCTCTCCGCGCCGGCGGCATGGCCCGCCGACCGGGGCAGGCCGCGCTTTTTCGCCCAGCGGCCGTTGCCGTCCATGATGATGGCGATGTGCTCGGGGATTCGATTATGATCGAGTTCTATCATTTTGTCAGTTATTGCATTTGCGGTATTTGGGTGATATGTCGTAGGTCACGAACACGAACGTTTTCATGTAGCAGTCCTTGTTCTTGATGAAGTCGCTCTTGATGGCGTAGGGGTCGTTGAGCTTGGTGCTGTAGTCCGCATCGTCAAGTTTGTCGCACGTCGTGAAGTTGACGGTCCACTCGATGCCGATGTTCAGTCGGGGGCGCAGCTTGTAGCGGAAACCCACACCCAGGGGCACGTTCAGGCCGCCCGCCGTCGTGCCGCCACCGCCGAAGCCCACCGTGAAGCCCAGTCCGGCCAGCAGGTAGGGTGTCCAGCGCGAAAGACCCTTGTAGGCGGCTCCCATGCCGTAGCCCAGGAAGTTGAGTTCGAACTGCGCTCCTGCGCCGGCGATGTTGCGGCTGAACTCAATCAGCTGGCTCTCCTCGCCGCCTGCGGCTGTGCCGCTGGAGGGGTCGATGGGGATATACACGCCTTTCGTGTTGCCGCTGATGTGGCCCATGGCTGCATAGGCTTTGATGACCATGCGCGCGTTCAGGTTGCGTCGCCAGAGGGCGGTGGCCATCAGACCTGGGTGCTTCATGAAACCGCCGTTGGCATCGCCCAGATAGCTGCTGACGCCCACGCCGCCGCCAATCTCCTGCTGGTATTCCAGCAGTTCGCCGTCCTGCGCCCGTGCCGCTGTGGCAGCGAGGAGGATCATCACGAGGAGGAGTGTCTGGCGGAGGCTCATGCGCGTCACACAATGATTAGTTTACCTTGGCGCGCTGGATGCTCTCGCCGGCGAAGACGTAGATGTAGTCGCCTTGTGCCGTGGCCGCGAAGTTCGCGTTCGTCACGGGCAGCACCAGCTCCTTCAGCGTTCTCCATGTGAGTCCGTTGTCGGGGCTGTAGTAGGTCTCGGTCTGGCTGCCGCAGAGGCAGATGATGCTGTTGTTGTAGCGCACGAGCGTCATGCCGTTCAGCCACTTTAGTGCCAGCGCCTCTTCCTCGGGCTCCATCAGGGCCCAGCTCTCGTTCTCCTGCTCGTGGCGCACCCACACGGAGGCTAAGTTGTCGTTGCCCTCGCCTGCTACGAGCACGTAGGGCGTGGTGCCGATCTTGAAGCTCAGACCTGTGGCGGTAGTGGGGAACTGGCTGATATCCTTGCCGCTCTCTATGGGTATTTCGGTCCATGCCGTGCCGTTGGGCGAGGAGGCTACCCAGTCTGAGGGCGTGGAGCTGGCGCTG
>CAJOIG010000039.1 GCA_905234575.1 uncultured Oscillospiraceae bacterium | reverse complement strand
CTCGTGCCGAGCGTCGGGATGCTGATCGCCGGACCCTCCGAGGCCGCCGCGAACGAGCCGCCCGCCGCCGCGCCGAAGCTCAAGCGCTTCGACGGCTCCTGGAACGCCGACGTCCTCACCCAGCTCCGGGACTATCTGGGCAAGGGCTTTTTCCTGCGCCTCGAGGGCATCACCGCCTGGGACCGCCTGCTCTCCGGCGTGTTCCGCACCTCCGGGAACGACGACGTGCTCATCGGGCCGGACGGCTGGCTCTTTTTCGGCGCGGCGGTGAACGACATTTCCGGGGACGGCCAAATGTCGGACCGGGAGATATGGTGCGCGGCCCGGAGCCTCGCCCTCATGCGGGAGTACACCGAGGCCCACGGAGCGGACTTCGTGTTCACCGTTCCCTGCGGAAAGTACACCCTCTATCCCGCCCATGCGCCGTCCTTCGTGACGGTGGCGGAGGGCTCGAACCGGGAGCGTCTTGCGGTGCTCCTGCCGGGCATGGGCGTGCCTTACGCGGATCAGTACGCGGCCTTCACCGGCGTGGATGAGGAGCTTTACTGGCAGTGGGACAGCCACTGGACCGAGCGGGGCGCGGCCCTCGGCGCGGATACCATCCTCGCCGCGCTTGGACGGCAGAGCGAATATTTCGCCGGACCCTTTACGAGCGAGGATACCCACCAGGGGGATCTGTACGCCATGCTCTATCCCCGGGGCGCGGACCGGGAGCCGTCGTATACCTACGTCCCTGGCTTCACCTTCGAGTACACGAGCCGCTTCCGGGACTACGACGACATGCTCATCACCACGACCTGCGCGGGGAAGGAGGGGAGCCTCCTGCTGTTCCGGGACTCCTCCGGCCGCAGCCTGTACCCCTATCTCGCGGAGAGCTTCGGCGCGGCGTATATCTCCCGCTCGAATAACTACCGCCTCGACCTCATCGACGGGCAGAACGCCGACGTCGTGGTCTGCGAGCTGGCCGAGCGGACGCTGGACTATCTCCTGAAATACCCCGCGGTATATGAGGCGCCGGTCCGGGATTCCGCTGTCCTCGCGGACGCCGCGCCCGTGGAGAGCGAGCTGACCGCGGACGCCTCCGGGAGCCTGTGCCCGACGCTGCAGAAGCTCACCGGCACCCTGCCCGAAACGGCGGTGGACGCGCCCGTCTACGTTGCCGTGGGAGGGACGGTATACGAGGCCATCCCGAACGAGGGCGGCTTCACCTGCTGGCTCCCGCTGGAACTGGACGCGTCCGGCGCGGCGGTCTACGTCGGATAATACAATATAAAACGACCCCCGTCCGCGGCAGTTCGCCGGGAACGGGGGTCGTTCGGTTTTCGGTCACATCGTCTCGGTGCGGAGGCCCTTTTCGATGTCGCGCAGGTCGTAGGGCACGGTCTGGTAGACGCAGTAGTTCAGCCAGTTGCCGTACAGCAGGTGCGCGCAGGAGCGCCAGGTGACAATGGGGTCCTGCGTGGGGTCGTCGTCCGGGAAGTAGTTCTTCGGCATCTCTACATGCTCGTTCCCCAGGTCCCGCAGGTACTCGTTTTTCAGGGTGTCGCGGTCGTACTCCGCGTGGCCCATGAGGAACACCTGCCGTCCGCCGTCGGTCTTGACGGCGTAGACGCCCGCCTCCGGAGACGCGGCGAGGATCTTCAGCGCCGGCACGGCCTCGATGTCCGCCCGGTCCACGGTGGTGTTTCGGGAGTGGGGCACCCAGAACTTGTCGTCGAAGCCCCGGAAGAGGATGTAGTTCGGGTCTTCGACCGTGTGGCGGAAAACGCCGAAGAGCTTCTTCGGCAGGGTGCGCTTCGGGATGCCGTAGTGGTAGTACAGCCCCGCCTGGGCGCCCCAGCAGATGTGCAGCGTGGAGTGGACGTGGGTTTTGGACCACTCCATGATCCGGCAGAGCTCCGGCCAGTAATCGACCTCTTCGTACTCCATGAGCTCCACCGGCGCGCCGGTGATGATGAGGCCGTCGAAGGTGCGGTCCTTCACGTCGTCGAAGGTCTGGTAGAAGGCGAGCATATGCTCCTGGGACGTGTTTTTCGGCACGCGGCCTGTGGGGGCCATGAGCTCGAGCTCGATCTGCAGGGGGGAGTTGCCCAGCACGCGGGCGAGCTGCGTCTCCGTCTCGATCTTCGTCGGCATGAGGTTCAGAAGCAGGATGTGCAGCGGGCGGATGTCCTGGGAGACGGCGCGGGTCTCTGTCATGACGAAGATGTTCTCCTTCGTCAGCGTGGCGGTGGCGGGCAGTTGGTTCGGGATCTTGATGGGCATGACGAAACTTCCTTACGGGAAAAGGATTACACGGCGTCCAGGGCCTGGGCGATGTCGTCGATGAGGTCGAGCTTGCTCTCGAGACCGCAGCTCATGCGGACGAGGCCCGCGGGGATGCCCGCGGCGGCGAGCTGGGCGTCCGTCATCTGCCGGTGGGTGGAGCTCGCGGGGTTGAGACAGCAGGTCCGGGCGTCCGCGACGTGGGTCTCGATGGCGGCGAGTTTGAGGTTCTTCATGAACACGCTGGCCGCCTCGCGCCCGCCCTTCAGCTCGAAGGACACGACGCCGCAGGAGCCGTTGGGGAGGTATTTTTCCGCCAGAGCGTGGTATTTGTCGCCGGGCAGGCCGCAGTAGCTGACCTTCGCGACCTTCGGGTGCTTTTCGAGGAATTCCGCCACGGCCTGGCCGTTCTCGCAGTGCCGCGCCATGCGGACGTGCAGGCTCTCGAGGCCCAGGTTCAGGTAAAAGGCGTGCTGGGGGGACTGGATGGAGCCGAAGTCCCGCATGAGCTGGGCCGTGCATTTCGTGATGAAGGCGCCGCCCATGCCGAACTTCTCGGCGTAGGTGATGCCGTGGTAGCTGTCGTCCGGGGTGGTGAGGCCGGGGAACTTGTCGGCGTGGGCCATCCAGTCGAATTTGCCGCTGTCCACGATGGCGCCGCCGACGGCCACGCCGTGCCCGTCCATGTACTTGGTGGTCGAGTGGGTGACGATGTCCGCGCCCCAGTCGATGGGCCGGCAGCCCACGGGGGTGGCGAAGGTGTTGTCCACGATGAGGGGCACGCCGTGGTCGTGGGCGGCCTTCGCGAAGCGCTCGATGTCGAGGACGGTCAGGGCGGGGTTCGCGATGGTCTCGCCGAAGACGCACTTGGTGTTCGGGCGGAAGGCGGCCTCCAGCTCCTCGTCGGTGCAGTCGGGCTCCACGAAGGTGGCCTCGATGCCCATTTTTGCCATGGTGACGGCGATGAGGTTGAAGGTGCCGCCGTAGATGGTGGAGCAGGAGACGATGTGGTCGCCGCAGGAGGCGATGTTGAAAATGGCGAAGAAGTTCGCGGCCTGGCCGGAGCTCGTCAGCATGCCGGCGGTACCGCCCTCCAGGGCCGCGATCTTCGCCGCGACGTAGTCGTTCGTCGGATTTTGCAGGCGGGTGTAGAAGTAACCGGGGGCCTCCAGGTCGAAGAGCTTGCCCATGTCCTCGCTGGTGGCGTATTTGAAGGTGGTGGACTGCACGATGGGGATCTGCCGGGGCTCGCCGTTGCCGGGGGTATAGCCGCCCTGCACGCAGATGGTCTCGGGACGATAGCTCATGATTCGGGTTCTCCTTCTTGGGATGCTGTATTTTACTTCTTTAATTGACTAATTATAAAATAGCGCCGGATTATTTGTCAAGAACCAGCGCCCCCCTCTGGGCAATTCCGGGATTCTGTGCTATACTGGGTCCCGAAAACTCTTTGACTTGGTGAAAAACGATGGAAACAATGAACAATTACAACCGCGACGAGATCCGTGACCGCATCTACGACTCCAAATTCATCTCCATGGACGACGCCATCGGCAAGATCCGGTCCGGGGACGTCATCGCCGTGGCGGCCTACGGCAACGAGCCCGTGGGCTTCCTGCGCCGTCTGCACGAGCTCCGGGACCGGGGCGTGAAGGACGTGACCATCTGGCTCGCAAACCCGCAGGAGGAGTATCCCTTCCTGTCCATGGAGGGACTTGATGACGTCATCTCGATCCTCTCCATCTTCTACGGCCCGGGCACCCGCAAGCTCCATCCCACGGGCCGGGTGAGCTTCGTGCCGAACAACCTCCACCTCTGCGTGCGGGAGATGATGGAGGCCAAGCGCCCGAACGTGTTCGTCGGCGCGGTCACGCCTATGGACCGCTTCGGCTATGTCTGCATGTCCATGAGCCAGCAGTTCGAGCTCGAGATGTTCGACGTCTGCGAGACGGTGATCCTGGAGGTCAATCCCCGCCTGCCATACACCAGCGGCACCAACCGCATCTCCGCGGAGAAGGTGAACTACTTCGTGGACGGCGAGCGCGCGGTGTCGAACTCCCCGGTCTATCCCCGCACAAAGGTCCAGGAGCAGATCGCGGACTATGCCGCCGGGCTCATCCGTGACGGCGACACCATCCAGCTCGGCATCGGCGGCATGCCGGACGCCGTGGCGGAGCGCCTCATGGACCGGCACGACCTCGGCATCTACACCGAGATGCTGGGCTCCGCCATGGGCAAGCTCATGGCCTGCGGCGCGGTGAACAACAGCCGCAAGCAGTTCCACCGCAACCGCTCCGTGGCGGCCTTCTGCTGGGGCACCCAGGAGCTGTATGACTATATCAACGACAACCCCATGATCGAGCTTCTGCCCGTCCGCTATGTGAACGACCCCTTCAACATCGCCCAGAACGAGAACATGGTCTCCGTCAACACCGCCCTCGAGATCGACCTCACGGGCCAGGTCTGCTCTGAGACCCTCCTGGGCAAGCAGTACTCCGGCACCGGCGGCGCCTGGGATTTTGCCTACGGCGCGTATCACGCCAAGGGCGGCCGGGGCATCATTGCCCTCCAATCCACCGCGAAGAGCGGGACCATCTCCCGCATCGTGCCCCAACTCACGGCGGGCAGCGTCGTCTCCATCCCGCGCAACATCGTGGACATCGTGGTGACGGAATACGGCGTGGCGCATCTGCGCGGCAAGTCCGTCCGCCAGCGGGTGGAGGAGCTCATCGCCGTGGCGCACCCCGATTTCCGCGCGGATCTGCGCGCCCAGGCCAACGCCCTGCAGCTCTGGTGATCCCGTGGCGAACGAAAAGATCCTGCCCTTTGAGGGCTTTCCGAAGGAGCTGCCGGACTTTCTCTGGGGCATCGCGCTGAACAACGAAAAGCCCTGGTTCGAGGCCCGGCGGGACGTGTACGAGCGCTGCCTCCACGGTCCCGTGAAGTCCCTGGCCTGGGAGCTCGTGGACCGGCTGGGGGAGAAACTCCCCGAGCTGTCCCTCTCGGTCCATATCTCCCGCATCTACCGGGACGCCCGCACGCTGAACGGCCGGGGTCCGCTGAATGACCACCTGTGGTTCTCCCTCGGCCGCACCGCCCGGGTGTACGACCCGGAGCCCCAGTTCTACTTCGGCGTGGAGGCGCGCTGCTGCGACTGGGGCCTGGGCTACTGGAACATCTCCGCCGAGGGTCTGGAGCGCTGGCGGAGGTCCATCGACGCCGATCCCGCGCGGCTGACCCGGATCGTCCGGCGGATCAACAAGCTCAACGGCTTCGAGCCGTTTCAGCCGATCTACAAAAAGCCCAAGGGCGACCCCGGACCGCTCCTGTACGACTGGTACAACGCCCGGCATCCCGGCTGCGGGAAGGTGGAGTGGTTCGACCCGGACCCGCCCGGCCGGGAGCTTGCCGACCGCGTGTTCGAGGACTTTTCCACGCTCATGCCCCTGTACGAATATCTGCGGGACCTTGGTTAATCCTACAAAAAACGAGGAAACTGCCGGATTCTTGCGGGTTTTGCTTGCAAAATCCGGCAGTAGATATTATAATATCTTACAATCTTTTACTGTATAGTGCGGTAAATTGATAACAAAGTAAATCCCCGCGGGATAAAACAGGTGGTTTTTGATGGCTGGCTACATAGTAAAACGCATCGTTGTGGCGATCCTGACGCTGCTGCTCATCATGTGCATCACGTTCCTTCTGATGAACGCCGTGCCGGGCAGTCCGTTCCTCACGGAGAAATCCACGCCCGAGATGATCGCCCGGGCGAATGCCAAATACGGGCTGGACAAGCCGCTGGCGGTCCAGCTGTTCAACTACATCCGAAACTACCTGCACGGCGACCTGGGCACCTCTCTCAAGATGCAGGAGGGGACCGCGGTCACGAAGATCATCTTCGAGCAGGGCAAGTTCGCCCTGAGCTTCAAGCTCGGCGTCCGGGCGGTGATCGTGGCGGTGCTCCTCGGCGTCCCCCTGGGCTGCATCGCGGCCTACAACCGCGGCCGCTGGCTCGACAGCGTCCTCCGGGTCATCACGACCCTCGGCGTCGCGGTCCCGAGCTTCGTGCTCTGCGCCATCCTGCTCATTTATCTCAGCGTGAAGCTCCAGTGGACCCCGGTCATCTCCGGCAGCCTCGAGACCTGGAAGGCGTACATCGCGCCGGTCATCGGCCTGTCGTTCTACCCCATGTGCTATGTCGCCAAGCTGACCCGCACCAGCATGCTCGACGCCATCAACCAGGACTACATCCGCACGGCGAAGGCCAAGGGCCTCAAAATGAAGATCATCCTCTTCAAGCACGCCCTGCGAAACTCCCTCATCCCCGTCATCACCTACCTCGGGCCCATGACGGCGGGCATCGTCACCGGCGGCTTCGTCGTGGAGCAGACCTTCCAGATCCCCGGCCTCGGAAAGTACTTCATCTCCAGCATCCTGAACCGGGACTACCCCATCATCATGGCGACGACCGTGGTCCTCGCGACGCTGGTCATCCTAATGAACCTTGTCGTGGACATTGCGTACAAGTTCGTCGATCCGCGCATTTCCCTGACGAAGGGGGAGGGCTGACATGAGCAAAAAGCCGTTCAATCTCTTTCAGCTGAATGTGGAGAAGATCCCCGGCTTCGACGGGATGACGGAGGAGGATTTCGCCTCCGCCTCCCCCGAGGAAAAGGCGTCGATGATCGAGACGCGGCAGAGCGTCTCCTACTGGAAGGACGCCCTGCGCCGGTTCAAGGCGAACAAGGTCTCCATGGCGGCGCTGTTCCTGTTCCTCGCGATCTTCCTGTTCTCCTTCCTCGGACCCCTGTTCATCCCCTACGGCTACGCGGACCAGTACCGCAACTCCGGCAAGCTGGGCCCGAACGAGTTTTCCGAGACGGAGCAGACCCTGCAAAAGGCGGAGGCGATCTCCGACCGCTTCTTCGCGACCTCGCTGATGCCGGGCTCCCTCACGTCCCTGGCCCGCAATACGACGTATTATTTCACCGATCACGGCGTGACCTACAGCTTCTACAACGAGAAGACCGCCGGGGACATCGTGCTCCTGTTCAACGCGGACGCGGAGCAGAAGCTGACGATGCTCAAGGAAAAGGACCTCGAAAAGGACGCCTTTGACCAGGCGGAGCCCGTGGAATACACTACGGACAAGCCGGACACCTCCGATCCGAACACCGTGGAGCTGCAGATGCTCACGCGGGTGTGCCCCCATGTGTTCGGCACCGACTCCGCCGGACGCGACATCATGGCCCGCACCATGTACGGCGGGCGCGTGTCCATCTCCATCGGCATCATCGCGGCCCTCATCGTGCTGGTCATCGGCTCGGTCTACGGCTCCGTCTCCGGCCTCATCGGCGGCCGGGTGGACTTCATCATGATGCGGATCGTGGACATCATCTACTCCGTGCCGGACGTGCTCATCGTCCTGCTGCTGCAGGTCGTGCTGAAGAGCCCGCTCCAGGCGTGGCTCGACGCGTCCCCGTCCGATTTTGCCCGGCTCATGAGCAACCTCGGCGTCGGCATTATTTCCATTTTCATCACCTTCGGCTGCCTCTACTGGGTCGGCATGAGCCGCATCGTGCGCGGCCAGGTCCTCCAGCTCAAGCAGCAGGAATTCGTCACGGCGGCGAACGCCCTCGGCGTGCCCAACCGGCGCATCGTCAAGCGTCACCTGCTGCCGAACTGCGTCGGCCAGCTCGTCATCGCGACCTGCCTGCAGATCCCCAGCGCCATCTTCCTCGAGTCGTTCCTCTCCTTCCTGGGCCTCGGCGTTTCGATCCCCATGACGAGCCTCGGCTCGCTCTGCTCCGACGCCCTCGACACCATCACCCTCTATCCGTACCGCATCCTGTACCCCGGAATCATCCTCACGCTGCTCGTGCTCTCCCTGAACCTGGTGGGCGACGGCATCCGCGACGCGCTGGATCCGAGACTGAAGAAATAAGGGAGAGGCATCACCATGGATAACAACACCAATCCCTCGGCCGGCAAGCTCCTGGAGGTCCGGGACCTGCGCGTGTCCTTCTATACCCCGGCGGGCGAGGTCAAGGCCGTGGACGGCATCTCCTACGATCTGGACGAGCATGAGATCATGGGCATCGTCGGCGAGTCCGGCTCCGGCAAGAGCGTGGAGGCATACTCCATCATCGGCCTTTTGCAGAACCCCGGCAAGGTCATCGGCGGCTCCATCCGCTTCGCGGGGGAGAACGTCCTCGACTACGACGAGGAGCAGATGCGGCAGTTCCGCGGCAACAAGGTCAGCATGATCTTCCAGAACCCCATGACCTGCTTAAACCCGGTGTACACCATCGGCAACCAGCTCATGGAGGCCCTGACCTGCCACAACAAGTCCGTCACCCGCAAGGAGGCGTGGGCCCGCGCTGTGGAGATGCTGGAGCTCGTCGGCATCAACAACGCCGAAAAACGCATGGACCAGTACCCCCACGAGTTCTCCGGCGGCATGCGCCAGCGGGCGATGATCGCCATGGCGCTGATCTGCTCGCCGAAGCTCCTCATCGCGGACGAACCTACCACCGCGCTTGACGTGACGATCCAGGCCCAGATCCTGGAGCTCATGAAGGACATCCAGAAGAAGACCGGCATGGCCATCATCTTCATCACCCACAACCTCGGCGTCGTCGCGGAGATCTGCGACCATGTCTCCGTTATGTACGCCGGGCACATCGTGGAGCAGGGCAAGGTGAACGACATCTTCTACCGCCCGGCCCACCCCTATACCCGCGGCCTTCTGCGAAGCATGCCCCGCGTGGACGAGCTGGAGCACGAGCGCCTCATCCCCATCGAGGGCACGCCCGTGGACCTGCTGGATCCCCCTGCGGGGTGCCCCTTCGGCCCCCGGTGCGAAAGCTGCATGAAGATCTGCCTGAACAGCGCGCCGCCCATGCTGGAGGTCGGCGAGGACCGGCATCTGTCCGCCTGCTGGCTGCACGTGAAGGAAATGAAAGAGGCGAACCGCCATGGATGAGAAAAAGACGCTTCTGAAGGTCGAGCACCTCCGCAAATACTTCCCGGTCAAGAGCGGCATGTTCAAGAAGGACTACATCCAGGCTGTGGAGGACGTCTCCTTCCGCATCTACCAGGGCGAGACCCTCGGCATCGTGGGCGAGTCCGGCTGCGGCAAGTCCACCCTCGGCCGCGCCATCCTGCGCCTGCACGAGCCCACCTCGGGCCGCGTCGTGTTCGACGGCGTCGCGATCTACGACGGCGAGCAGAAGAAGCAGGTCCCGATGCTGCCCTACCGCAAGCGGATGCAGATCATCTTCCAGGACCCGTCGGCCTCCCTGGACCCGCGCATGACCGTGGGCGAGATCGTGGGCGAGGCGCTGACGGTACACCGCCCGGACTTGAAGGGCCAGGCGTACCGCGACCGAATCAACGAGCTCCTCGAGACCGTCGGCCTCAACAGCGAGCACGCGAACCGCTTCCCCCACGAGTTCTCCGGCGGACAACAGCAGCGCATCGGAATCGCCCGGGCGCTGGCGGTGGAGCCGGATTTCATCGTATGCGACGAGCCCATCTCCGCGCTGGACGTCTCCATCCAGTCCCAGGTGGTGAATATGCTGGAGGACCTCCAGCGGGACAAGGGCCTTACCTATCTCTTCATCGCCCACGACATCAGCGTGGTGCGGCACATCTCGAACCGCATCGGCGTGATGTACCTTGGCCAGATGGTGGAGCTCTCTGAGAGCTATGAGCTCTGCTCGCAGCCCCTGCACCCCTACACCCAGTCCCTGCTCTCGGCGGTGCCCCTGCCCGATCCCGAAAAGACCCGGGCCCAGCAGCGCGTGATCCTGGAGGGAGATGTCCCGAGCCCTCTGCATCCCCCGACGGGCTGCCGCTTCCACACCCGCTGCCCGGCGGCGACGGAGAAATGCAGCCAGTGCGCGCCGACGTGGAAGGAATACCGCCCCGGCCATTTCGTGGCCTGCCATCGCCTGGAGGAGGGCGATTGATTTCGGTATAGCGTTCCGAAGGAACGGATTATACAAAAAATCTATTTAGGAGGAAAACAATGAAAAAGACACTTGCACTGCTTCTTGCTCTCTGCATGCTGTTCGCTCTCTGCGCCTGCGGCGGCTCCGGCTCCAAGGCTGAGGAGCCCGCGCCCGCGGCTGAGCCCGCGGCGGCGGAAGAGCCCGCGGCGGCGGAAGAGCCCGCGGCGGCGGAAGAGCCCGCAGCGGCCGAGGAGCCCGCGGCGGCGGATGAGGAGGACTTCGTCGTGAAGGCCTGCATCGCTTCCGAGCCCGAGACCCTCGATCCGACCATGATCTCGTCCGTGGATGGCAACACCTATGTGAACCATCTGTACGAGGGCCTGCTCCGCTACGCGGCTTCCGATTCTCTGGCCGGCGACGACCCCAAGATGATGGCCGCCGAGCTGGAGCTTGGCCAGGCGGAGTCCTATGAGGTCTCCGACGACGGCCTCGTCTACACCTTCCATCTGCGGGACGACATCTTCTGGTCCGACGGCGAGCCCGTCGTGGCGCAGGACTGGGTGTATTCCTGGCAGCGCCTCTGCGATCCCGACATGGCGGCGGACTA
>CAJOIG010000038.1 GCA_905234575.1 uncultured Oscillospiraceae bacterium | reverse complement strand
CTGTTCGGCCTGACCCCCTTCGGCTGGCGCTTCATGGGGACGTTCCTCGGCGTGCTGATGCTCCCGGCGCTGTATGTGCTCCTCAAGCGGATGTTCGCGGACACCGCGGCGGCGACGGCGGGCACGACGGTCTTCGCCTTCGACTTCATGCACTTCGTCCAGACCCGCATCGCCACCATCGACACCTTCGCCGTGTTTTTCATCCTGTTGATGTTCCTGTTCCTGTACCTCTGGCTGACGGAGCCGGAGGGACGGCGGCCTCGAAAGCTTCTGTGGCTCGGGCTCTGCGGGCTGAGCTTCGGCCTCGGCGCGGCGTCGAAGTGGACCTGCCTCTACGCCGGGGCGGGGCTCGGCGTGATCTGGGCCCTGCACTGGGGCATGCGCTTTTCCCGCGAGAAAAAGGAGGCGCTTACGCCGTTTCTCAAAAACGTCCTGTGGTGCCTGCTGTTTTTCGTGCTGATCCCCGCGGCCGTCTACTACGCGAGCTACTGGGACTACGCCCCCAGCCAGGGCATCACCGGGGCCGGACGGCTCTTCACCCGGGCCTACGCCAGGCTCGTCTGGGACAACCAGACCTATATGTGGCGCTACCACTCGACGCTCGTCGCGACGCATCCCTATTCCTCCCTGTGGTATCAGTGGCTCCTGGACATCCGGCCCATCCTCTATTACCTGGAGTACTTCGACGACGGCACGAAGGCCGCCTTCGGGGCATTCTCGAACCCCCTCGTCTGCTGGGGCGGGCTCCTCGCCGTGGGGGGCATGGCCTGGATCGCCGTCCGGGACCGGGACGAGCGCGCCGCGTTCATCCTGCTGGGGTATCTCGCGAACCTCCTGCCCTGGGTGTTCGTGCCGCGGCTGACCTTTGCCTACCACTACTTCCCCTGCACCCTGTTCCTCGCGCTGGCGCTGGGGTATCTCTTCGCGGACCTGCGCCGCCGGGACGCGGCCTGGCCCCTGTCCGTGGGGAGCTTCACCGCCGTGTGCGTGGGGCTGTTCGTCATGTTCTATCCCGTGCTGGGCGGCCTGCGCGCCGGCATGGACTACACGGGGCACTTCCTCAAATGGTTCCCCGACACCTGGCCGTTCTGACGGCCTGAACAAAAGGAGAATTTCAATGATCGCGATCGCATCCGACCATGGCGGCTTCGCCATGAAGCAGTTTCTCATGCAGCGCCTTGCCGACAAGGGGATCCCCTTCGAGGACCTGGGCTGCTATTCCGAGGACAGCGTCGATTACCCCGTTTACGGCGTGAAGGCCGCCCGGGGCGTGGCGGACGGCGCCTACGAGCGGGCCGTCCTCATCTGCGGCACGGGCATCGGCATGAGCATGGCGGCGAACAAGGTCCCCGGCGTGCGGGCCGCCCTCTGCGCCGACTGCTATTCCGCTCAGGCTACCCGCGAGCACAACGACTCGAACGTCCTCTGCCTCGGCGGACGGACCATCGGCCCGGAGCTTGCGTGGAAGATCCTGGACATCTGGCTGACGACGCCCTTTTCCGGCCTCGAGAAGCACGCCCGCCGCATCGGCATGGTGATGGAGCTCGACGACTGACATGGCCTACCGACCCAAGGATATCTACCGGGGCCGGCGGAAGTACCGGGTGCCCCTGACCATTGCGCTGTCGGTGCTGGCGGCGCTGATCGTGGGGGCCGTGGCGCTGTTTTATTTCCTGCAGCAGTTCCTCGTCTATGACCAGACCGGTGTGCGTCTCCAGCTCCCGTTCATGGCGGCGGAGGAGACCGAAGAGACCATCGAGGCCACCCCCACTCCGGCGTTCATCCCCGTGGAGGTGCAGATCGTCTATGAGGACCCGGATTTCTCGGAGCTGGATCTCGGCGGCTGGGAGGAGCTCAAGCCCACGACGGCGAAGTTCGTCCCCTATGCCGACGCCGCGAGCGAGCAGCGCCTGAACGCCGCCCTCGCCCTCGTCTCCACGGACGACTACAACGGCGTGGTGCTGGAGCTCAAGGACCGGGGCGGACAGCTCGCCTGGGCGTCCGCCTGCGAGATGGCCGTGAGCTACGGCACGGCGGGGACCATGGACTACACCGAGACCGTCGCCGCCCTGCACGAGCGGGGCCTCACCGTCGGCGCGCGGATCTCCTGCCTCGCGGACGAGCTCCTCGCCACGCGAAACTGGCCCCTGGCCCTGCGGGACCTCGGCGGGACCACCTACCGGGACGGGCGCGGCGTCTACTGGCTCGACCCCTACAACCGGCAGGTCCGGGACTACATCGCGGACCTCATGGCGGAGCTCGCCGCCATGGGCTTTGACGAGATTTTGCTGGCCGACCTCTATCACCCCATCAGCGATAACGCCCTCTTTGACGACAGCGGCGCCCTGGTGGACACGGGCTTCACCTACTCCGTCACGGTGCAGACCGGCCCGAACCCCGTGAACGCCGTCTGCCAGATGGGCAAGCGCCTCGTGGAGGGCATGGAGGGCACCGGCGTCGCCGTCTCCGCCGTCATCGACGAGAGCTCCCTCCTGGAGGGCCGCGCCGAGCGCACCGGCCAGGACATTGGCGTGTTCTGGCGGATCTTCGCCCGGCTGTACTGCCCATGCGAGAGCTGGAACGCCCCGACGGACCTGGAGTATGCCGCCGAGACCCTGAACGCGGGCGAGGCGTCCGTGCGCTTCGTGCCGGTGTGCGAATACTTCCCCGAGGGTTTTGAGAGCGTTCTCATCCTGCCCACGGTGAACCAGTGACAAACCATACGAAACGACCGCCCGTCTCCAAGTCGGAGGCGGGCGGTTTCGTATGCTTTGTTTACACGATCTCGGAATAGCTGCCGAGGTAGCGGAAGGTGTCGCAGAGAGAGGGCAGGTCGTTCATGAGCCGCAGGAACCGGGGGGAATACACCGGGGTATCCAGGTCGAAGTAGAACATGAACTCAAAATCCCGGTCCGGCAGGGGCCGGCTTTCCAGCTTCGTGAGGTTGATGCCCAGCGCGTTGATGCGGGCCAGGATCCGGTAGAGGGAGCCCGGGCGGTGGGGCAGGGTGAGCATGACGCTCGTCCGGTCCGCGCCGGGATAGATCTCCAAGGTCCGGCTGATGCAGATGAAGCGGGTGTGGTTGTTGCCCATGTCCTGCACGGCGGAGGCGAGGGTGGCAAGGCCGTAGAGCTCCGCGCAGCTCCGGGAGGACAGGGCTGCGAGGTCGTTTCGGCCGGACTCCGCCACCAGCTTCGCCGCGACGGCGGTGTTTTCCACCGGCGTGACCTTGATGTTCGGGTAGCCCCGCAGGAAGCCCGCGCACTGGCGGATGGCCTGCTCGTGGGAGACGATCTCCCGGATGTCGGAGAGGCTCGCCCCCGGCCGGGCCAGAAGGTTGTGGTCGATCTTCAGCCGCGCCGAGCGCACGATGCGGAAGTTGTACTGCATCATGAGGTCGTAGATGCGGTTGACGGACCCCGCCGTGCTGTTTTCGAGCGGAAGGACGCCGTAGCGCCCGAGGCCGCCCGCGATGGCGGCGAACACGGCTTCGAAGCTGCTGACGTAGGTGATGGACGGCTCACGGAAGAGCTTCTCTACCGCGATCTGGGAATAGGCCCCCTCCACGCCCTGGCAGACGACGGCCGCCTTCTCGGGGAAGAGCTTCGGCGTGACCTCCAGGGCGGCGGTGATTCGCGCCCCTTCGGGGCCCGGCCCCCGGGTGACGGCGGCCTGCCAGCTCCGGGTCACGTCCGTCAGCGTGCCGTAGAGCACACCGGCGTAGTCCTCCAGCGCCTCCCCTGCCTGGGCGCGAAAGCGCGCCCGGGCCTCCCGCTCGGCGGTCCGGTCCGGGAGGAAACCGCCCTCGTCCTGCTTTTCCCGGGCGGCCTCCGCCGCCAGCTCCATGCGCCGGACGAAGAGCCGTCCCAGCTCCTCGTCGATGCGCGAGAGCTCCGCCTGCCGTTCCATGGGATCCATGGCTCAGTCCCCCAGGGAGATGCCGATGTCCCGGGCCATTTGGATCATGGGGTGGTCCGGGGGCAGGAATTTCGTCCGGCTCGCGGCGACATCCAGGGGAATGGACGTGATCTCGTCGTTCTGGATCGCCACCATGCGCCCGTACTGCCGCTGGACGATGAGCTCCGCCGCCGCCGCGCCGAAGCGGGTGGCGAGCAGGCGGTCGTAGGGGCAGGGCGGGCCGCCGCGCTGGTAGTGCCCCGGGACGGTGACGCGGGTCTCCTGCCCGGTGAGGCGCTCGAGCTCCGCGGCGATGGCGTAGGAGACGGTGGGGTGCTTCGATTCCTCGCGCTTGCGGCGCTTGGTCTCCTCGTCGAGCTGGGCCTCGTGGACGGAGACGGCGCCCTCCGCGCAGGCGACGATGGAGAACGTCCGGCCGGAGCGCTTGCGGGCCTCGATGACGGCGGCGACCTTCTCGAGGTCGTAGGGGATCTCGGGGATGAGGATGACGTCCGCGCCGCTCGAGATTCCGGCGTTCAGCGTCAGCCAGCCGGCGTCCCGGCCCATGAGCTCCACGACGAAGATGCGGCTGTGGGCGCTGGCGGTGGAGTGGATGTAGTCGATGACCTGGGTGGCGATGTCCACGGCGCTCTGGAAGCCGAAGGTGGCGTCGGTGCCGTAGATGTCGTTGTCGATGGTCTTGGGCAGGGTGATGACGTTCATGCCGGCGTCCGCGATGAGCTTCGCGGACTTCTGGGTCCCGTTGCCGCCCAGGATGACGAGGCAGTCCAGGTTCAGGCGGTTGTAGGTGTGCAGCATGTCGGGGATGACGCTGTTGCCTTCGTCGTCCACGATGTCCTTGCCCGGGACGTAGTTCTGGCGGGAGGTGCCGAGGATGGTGCCGCCGGTGGTGAGGATGCCGGAGAAATCCCGCGGCTCCATGAATTTGTAGTCGCCCTCGATGAGACCGCGGTAGCCGTCGTACATGCCGTAGATCTCCACATTGTCGAGGCGCTGGAACAGGGCCTTGCCGATGCCGCGCATGGCGGCGTTCAGGCCCTGGCAGTCGCCGCCGCTGGTCACCAGGGCGACGCGGGTCATTCGCTTCATGGGAAACCCTCCTGGGGAATGGTTTGTATTTACACCATTATCGCACTTTTGACAAGAATGCGTCAATGGGAAAAGCAACGAAAAACAAAAGAGCCAAGGGCCGGGGCCTTTGGCTCTTTGTATAGTTTGTGATGCTCAGCCGACGTCGGAGATGCAGTGCCGCGGGCAGATCTCGGCGCAGTGTCCGCAGTGCACGCATTTCGACTGGTCGATGACGGCGAGAAAGTTGTCCACGGTGATGGCGTCCGCCGGGCACTCGCGCTTGCACTTCTGGCAGGCGATGCAGCCGAAGTCGCAGTACTTCATGACGGCGGGGCCCTTGTCGTGGGAGTTGCAGGCCACGACGTCGGTGGAGGACGCGGGGACCTTCGTGATGAGGTTCTTCGGGCAGGCCTCGGCGCACTTCATGCAGCCGACGCACTTGGAGCGGTCCACCCGGGCGATGCCGTCCACGATGTGCATGGCGTCGAAGGGGCAGGCGCGGACGCAGTCTCCGAAGCCCATGCAGCCCGCGGCGCAGATGTTCGCGCCGGAGCCGCCGCCGAGGCGTGTGGCCCCGATGCAGGAGTCCAGCCCCTCGTAGTCGAACTTTTCCTTGGTGTGGCCGCAGATGCCGGAGCAGCGGACGAAGGCGACGTATTTCTCGCCCTCGCCGGCCTCGACGCCCATGATCTCCGCGATCTTCGCGGCGGAGTCCGCGCCGCCGGGCACGCAGGCGTTGGTGGGCGCCTCGCCCCGGGCGACGGCGGCGGCGTAGCCCGCGCAGCCGGGATAGCCGCACGCGCCGCAGTTCGCGCCGGCGCAGGCGGCCAGGACGGCCTGCTCCTTGGGGTCCACCTCCACGGCGAACACCTTACCGGCGATGGCGAGCAGGATTCCGAAGAGAAGACCCAGCGCGCCAAGGATGATGATGGCCCATAGTACAGTCATTTCTCGTTCGTCCTCCTTACAGGATCTTCATGCCGGAGAAGCCCATGAACGCCAGCGCGAACAGGGCCGCCGCCACGAGGCAGATCGCGAAGCCCTCGAACGCCTTCGGGTAGTCGGCGAACTCCAGGCGCTCCCGGACGCTCGCGAACAGCACGATGGCGAGGGTGAAGCCCACGCCGCCGGTGAAGCCGTAGACGACGCTCTCCAGGAAGTTGTAGTTGTTCTGGGTGTTCAGCAGCACCACGCCGAGGACGGCGCAGTTCGTGGTGATGAGGGGCAGGAAGATGCCCATGGCGGAGTACAGCGAGGGGATGGACTTCTTGAGGAACATCTCCACGAACTGCACCAGCACGGCGATGACGAGGATGTACGCCACGGTCTGCATGAACTTCAAGCCCAGGGGGATGAGGAGGTAGGTGTTGATGACCCAGCAGATGGCGGAGGCCATGGTCATGACGAAGATGACGGCCACGCTCATGCCGGTGGCGGTGCTCATTTTGTTCGAGACGCCGAGGAAGGGGCACAGGCCCAAAAACTGGGAGAAGATGAAGTTGTTGACGAGAATCGCTCCCAGGGAGATGGATACGATCGAAGCAAGCATCAGGTTGTCTCCTCCTTTTCTTTCGCGGCCTTTTTGGCGGCGCTCTTCGAGAGGATGTGCTGCAGGAGAGCCATGAGAAGGCCCAGCGTCAGGAAGCCGCCGAAGGGCAGGACCAGCGCGCCCGCGGCGTAGGTCTCGGGGAAGATGCGCAGGCCCGCGCCGGTGCCGTCGAGGGTGATGAAGCTCTTGGCTCCGTTCAGGAGGCCGCCGCCGATGGTGCCGGAGCCGAGCAGCTCGCGGAACAGGCACATGCAGATGAGGACCAGGGTGTAGCCCACGCCCTGGAACACGCCGTCAAAGAAGGAGTCCTTGACGGAGTTCTTGGAGCTGAAGGCCTCCGCGCGGCCGATGATGATGCAGTTGACGACGATGAGCGGGATGAACACGCCCAGGGCCGAGGACAGCGCGGGGATGAACGCCTGCAGCAGAAGGTCGACGATGGTGACGAAGCCCGCGATGACCACGACGAAGATCGCGAGGCGGACCTGCTCGGGGATGATCTTGCGGATCGCCGCGACGACGACGTTGCAGCAGGTGAGGATGATGAGGACGGAAAGGCCCATGCCGAGGCCGTTGAAGAGCGTCGTGGAGATCGCCATCGTGGCGCACAGGCCGATCTGCTGGACGAGGACGGGGTTGTTCGAGATGACGCCCTCGAAGAACTGTTTATTGCGGTTCATACTCGATACCTCCTTAACCCATGGACGGCTCCGCGCTGGCGGGACCGGTGCTGGCGGGCTGGGTCACTGCGGTCTCCCCGGGGCCGTCGGAGCCGCCGAGGACCGTGACGGTGGGGACGGACGCTCCGCCGCCGAGGCTCCGGCAGGCGGCCAGGGCCGCGGTGACGCCCCGGCAGACGGCCTTCGAGGTGATGGTCGCGCCGGAGATGGCGTCGATGGACCCGCCCTCCTTGGTGACGGCGACGGTGCCGCTCTGGCCGACGAACTGGGCGCGGAAGGCCTCGCCCTTTTCACTCGGCTGGCCCGCGATGGCGCCGAGGCCGGCGGTCTCGCTCGACTCCGTGATGGAGATGCCGGTGCAGGCATAGTCGGGGCTCACGCCCACCATCATGGTGACGAGGCCCTGGGAGCCGGACTCCGTGACCTGCACCACCCAGCCGCCGTTCGCGGAGGCGTAGATGGCGTCGATCTCGCCGTCGCTCTCAAAGCCGGTGTCGGTGTAGGAGGCCGCGGGCAGGACGGCCTGCATGGCGGCGTTCATGGTCTCCTCCGCGATGGCGGCGATGCGCCCGGCGGTGAAGAGGTTCACGAGGCCGAGGACCAGCGCGGCGACGGCGGCCACCAGCAGAAGCATCAGGCCGGGCTTGAAGGTCTCCATGGTCTTGCTCATTTCGCCGCCTCCTTTTCCTTCTTCGCAAAGAGCTTCGCGAAGGGCTTTTTCGCCTCGGTGCCGAAGCGGCGGGGGGCGGTGTTCTTGTCGATCATCCAGACCGTGAGGTTCATGATGAGGATGGCGTAGCTCACGCCCTCGGGATAGGAGCCGAAGTACCGGATGAGCACGGTCAGCAGGCCGCAGCCCACGCCGAAGATGATCTGGCCCTTCGGGGTGACGGGGCTCGTGCAGTAGTCGGTGGCCATGAAGATGGCGCCGAGGAGCAGGCCGCCGGAGAAGATGTTCTGCAGCATCCAGGCAAAGTGGCCGTTCCCCCGGGAAAAGATGAGGGTGATGACGGCGACGGTGCCGATGAAGCTCAGCGGGATGCGCAGGGAGATGACCTTGCGGTAGACGAGGTACGCGCCGCCGAGCAGCAGGGCGACGGAGCTGATCTCACCGATGGAGCCGCCGACGTTGCCGAGGAGCATCGCCCCGAGACCCACCGGAGCCAGGGCGCCCTGGTGCAGGCTCGCCATGGGGGTGGCGAAGGTGGCGGCGTCCACATGCTGGAAGTTCGTGGGCATCCAGCTCGTCATGAGGACGGCGTAGGACGCGAGCAGGAACGCGCGGCCCGCGAGGGCGGGGTTCAGGAAGTTCTTGCCGATGCCGCCGAAGAGCTGCTTCACGATGACGATGGCGAAGAGCGCGCCGATGACGGGCAGCCACCAGGGGGCCGTCGGGGGCAGGCAGAAGGCCAGCAGCACGCCGGTGACGGCGGCGGAGAGGTCGCCGTAGGTGTCGGGCTTCTTCATGAGCTTCCGGTAGCCGAACTCGAAGAGCACGCAGCTCGCGACGGAGACCGCGGTCACGAGGATCGGCCGCCAGCCGAAGAAGACGATCGAGGCGATGAACGCCGGGGCCAGGGCGATGAGCACGTCCAGCATGATGGCCCGGGTGTCCCGGGGGGTGCGGATGTGCGGGGAGGAGGAAACGATGAGGGTTTTCTGCTCGTTCATGTTACTTCTCCTCCTTCTTTTCGGCTTCGGCCTTGGCCTTTTCTGCCTCTTCCTTGGCCTTCAGGGCGGCGTTGTAGGCCTGGATCTTGGCCTTGCCGGTCTTGAAGGCGTGGGTCAGGTGCAGACGGCCGGGGCAGATGTAGGTGCAGGCGCCGCACTCCACGCAGTCCATGAGGTTCAGCTTCTGCATCATCTCGATGTCGCCCTTCTCCTCGTACATGTACATGTAGATGGGCTGCAGGTTCATCGGGCAGGCGCCGAGGCACTGGCCGCAGCGGATGCAGGTGGGGTTTTCCACTGTGCGGTCCTCGTCCTCCGCGAAGGCGAGCAGGGCCGCCGTGCCCTTGGCGCAGGGGACGGAGAGGTCGTACTGGGCGAGGCCCATCATCGGTCCGCCCATGATGATCTTGAAGGGCTCCTTCTGGAAGCCGCCGGTCTGCTCGAACACCCACTGCATGGGGGTGCCGACGCGGACGAGCACGTTCTTCGGCTCGGCGATGGCGGAGCCGGAAACGGTGACGACGCGCTCGATGGCGGGCATGCCCTCATAGGCGGCGCGATAGACGCTGTAGGAGGTGAAGGTGTTGAACACCGCGCAGCCGACCGCCGCGGGCAGGCCGCCGGGAGGCACCTCGCGCCCGGTGATGGTCTGGATGAGGGTTTTCTCCGCGCCCTGCGGGTACTGGCACTTCAGCGGCACGATCTCGATGCCCATGGCCTTCGCGCCGTGGAAGTTCAGCAGGTCGATGGCGAAGGCCTTGTTGAGCTCGATGCCGAAGTAGGCCTTGTCCACCTTGCAGGCCCGCATGATGAGCTGGATGCCCTTGAGGAGCTCCTCGGGGTGCTCCAGCATGGTGCGGTGGTCGGAGGTGATGTAGGGCTCGCACTCCGCGCCGTTAATGATGACGGTGTCGACCTTGCCCCAGCCGCTCGTGATCTTGAAGGCGGTGGGGAACGTCGCGCCGCCCATGCCGACGATGCCGGCCTCACGGATGAGCTGGGCGAGCTTCTCGGGATCGCCGAGATCCTCCTCGGAGGCGGGGACGACGGTGTCCGCCGGGGTGTCGCGGAAATCGTTTTCGATGATGACGGCGTCCACCATATTGCCGAGATTGTTGAGCCGCTTCTCGATCTTGACGACCTTGCCGGAGACGGAGGCGTGGACCGGAGCGGAGACCGGGGCCTTGGCCTCGCCGATCTTCTGGCCGAGCTTCACCTCGTCGCCCACAGCCACCAGCGGCGAACAGGGAGCGCCGATGTGCTGGGACAGGGGGATCACCACCTCGGGGGGCTGGGGGATCGTGGAGATCGCCGTTTCGTTGGCGGGTGCTTTCATGTCCTTGGGATGCACGCCGCCATGCCGTTTGAATAGCATGAGCATCACCTCTGCTTTAATTTATTATCTAAAGTATATTATCATACCAGACCTTGTTTTGTCTACAACTCCTTTCGCCAATTTGTGACAGAGGCGCGGAAATAGTTGCAAAAAAAGCCGCCGGACACGCAGCGTCCGGCGGCGGGAGGGTGTGGGGATCGGATTATTTTTGGCGGCGGATGCGGTCCGACCAGCATTTGTGGCACATGGCGGTGTAGCGGTCGTTGCCGCCGAGGAGCACCTGCTCGCCCTCGGTGACGATGTTCCCGTCGGCGTCCAGGCGGGCGTTCACGATGGCCTTGCGCCCGCAGGTGCAGATGGTCTTGATCTCCGTGATGGAGTCCGCGACCTCCATGAGCCGCCGGGCGCCGGGGAAGAATTTCGTCTGGAAATCCGTCCGCAGGCCGAAGCACATGACGGGGATGTCGGCGGTGTCCACGATGTCCCGCAGCTCGTCGATCTGCGCGGGGGTGAAGAACTGGGCCTCGTCCGCGATGATGACGTCGCACCAGCCGGCGGCCTGGTATTTCTCGCCGATGCTGTCGCCGGGCGCGATGACGTCGCCGTGGGCGGA